>JAKVCE010000294.1 GCA_022447405.1 Planctomycetota bacterium
GGGGTTCGTCTCGGTATAAGACCAGCCGAAGTTGTCGGCGCCAGACGAACCGCCGAAGCTCCCATCGCAGTCCCCAGCCATGGTGAACTCAGAGGTTGAACCCGTAAGGTCAATGTTGAGGACCCAGCAACCGAGCGCTGAGCCTCCACCGCCGGGCAATCCGCTCAAGTCAACGCTAGACATGGGAGTGAGGGCCGTCGCGTCAGCGCACGGTGAGTAGCACTCATAGTGCGCGACCGTGACGTCCACCGCCGCGTTCACCGCACAGTATGCGACAGTGAAGCCGTCGATCTGATAGGAGTCACCCGTGCCGGCTGCCACGTCCGTGGACGATGTGCTGGGCAGGCGACCTGAGTCGACCATGGTATGAAGGCTGGACAGCGCGAAGTAAAACCCGGGGAAGCAGGTGTTGTTATAGAGAGTGCTCGAGCCCAAGTTGGCCGTAGGCGACTTGGCGCGGGTCCACGTCCCCGTGGCCACGTGATAAGTCCCGGCGTCCTTGATGGGGCCAGTGATAGGACGGATCTGACTTGACGCGTCCATTTGAGCTGTCGCGACGCTGCTGAGAGCGATCGCGGTCGTTGCGAAGAGAAGGTTGCGAATCATGAGGAAGCCTCCTGTATTGATTCAACAGAGGGGATTGGCCAGCAAGAGCAGATTTCCGTTCCGTCGTGACCAGGGGTAATTACCAATACGCAATGTAAACAAAGTTTGAAATCCTGCACTAAAGCACGCCCTTGGAGCCCAGAAACAAAGAGAGGCGGCGCCTCTCCGAAGAGAGACGCCGCCTTGTCTGATGATCACGCGGCGAGCCGCGCGATCAAGAGCGTTGAGAACCTAGGCAGCCCAGGTGATCTCGAGGCCGTTGCTCAGGTTGAACGTGCCGCCGCAGGGCGTAGCGTTCGGGTCGCGGTACCAGAGCTGGTAGCGCTTGACGTCACCAGCAGCGTTGGCGCCAACTGCGCCCACGTCGATCGTGGTAGCAGACTCACCGTTGCTGTCAGCGAAGCGGACCTGAAGACGGATAACCGCACCACCCGAGCAGCGGAGGCCATCACCAAACTGGATGCCGTCGCCGGAGTTGATGGCGTTGTTGCCCTGGAAGAAGAGGCCGGGCTGGCTCGGAGTCGCGCCAGTGCCGGAGAGCACGAGGTTCGCGTTCGCGAGGCTGGCAGAGCCTGAGCCTGAGATGATGGCGCCGTTACCGGTACCGTTCGCGCAGCCACCGCCGTTGGTGCTGTTGTTAGCGCAGGGGCATGCGGTCGCGCCTGAGCCGTCGCCGACGCAGTAGACCGTACCGACCGCACCACCGCCGCCGCCGCCAGCGTCGCCGTAGACGACGTGGTTGAAGCTAGCGTAGGGAGCGCCACTGAGGTAACCACCGAAGAACCAGCAGCCAGCGTAGGCGCCGCCGAGATCGGTCTCGAAGACGTCGTCACTGCCAAGGCCGGTGCCCTGCGTGAGCGTAGCGTCAGAACCGACGAAGACGGTACCGTCGCCGTAGGGGCAACCGGTGCCGGCGGGACCTGCGGCGAGGATGCCGTAGGGGTCACCAGCGAGGAGCGGGCCACCAGGGGCGCCGTTCGGGTTCGTCTCAGTCTGGGCCCAACCGAAGTTGTCGGTAGTGGCCGCAGCGTCGTACAGCTGGTCGCAGTCGCCCTGAAGGTCGAACTCAGCGGTGGAGCCTTGGATGTCGATATCCAGGATCCAGCAACCGAGCGCGGAGGCGCTACCACCACCGCCGGGGAGACCGACGAGGCTGATCGATGAGTTCGGCACGAGCAGGGTCGCGTCCGAGCAGGGGGAGTAGCACTCGTAGTGCGCGACGTCGATGTCGACGAGCGCGTTCGTGGCGCAGTAAGAGATCTGGAAACCGTTGACGGTGTAGACGTCGGCAGAACCAGGCACGGAGTTCGGTCCATCGACCGAGGAGGTGCTGGGAAGGCGACCAGAGTCAACGAGGGTCTCGACACTCGACAGAGCAACGTAGAAGCCGATGAGGCAGGTGTTGTTGTAGAGGGTGTCGGGGCCGAGGTTCGCCGTGGGGGCCTTGGCGCGAGTCCAAGTACCGGTGGCGACGTGATAAGTACCCGCGTCTTTGACGGGGCTGGTGACCGGGCGGAGCTTGGAGCTCGCATCGTTCTGAGCGAACGCTGCGGTGCTCAGCAGGACTGCGCTGGCCGCGAAAAGTGAGGAACGAAGCATGAAGAAGTCTCCTGAAAAGTACTTCTGAGTGTGTGGAGTAAACCTAGATATAACTCGACGCCATCTCCGACCTGCTCCGACCAGTGGCCGAGGCGTGCCGGGCCTTGAGGACCCTGAGACGGCTTCGAGGTCTTTGACGACCCCCTATCCGATAAGGTTCCCCAAGTGGCGTATGAGTGCATCCTACCCCGACAACCTGAATTTGCGTACGAATTTGCACTTCTTCAGGAGAGAGGCTCAATCACCCGCCTGAGAGTCAACAGGCACCCCGAGGCCTATCACTGAGACCTCCCCAGAATAAAAACGCCCCTTAGACCCCATCAGACCCACCTTAAAAGATCCGAAGCTAAGGGTGTAATCGGCCTTGAGGGCCCCCTCAGCGGGATCACCGCTGTCCGCGTCTAGGCCTGAGGGCACATCCAAGGCGATCACCGGGCATCCAGAGGAGTGAGAGAGCCGTGCGATGGCCTCAAGAGCGCCTCTCTGGGGGGCTCGAATTACACCTTGGAAGCCCGTGCCGAGGACAGCGTCCACCCAGCACGAGACCTCCTCGGTGAGCTCAGGGGCACCCTCAGGCCCCCAGGGGATCACCTTCAACCCCAGGCGAACACAGACCTCTCTGAAAATCGCCGCGTCTGAGCTCAGGCGATCCGGGGAAGAGAGCTCGAACAAGGCGACGCTTACACCGGCCAAGGAGAGATGCCTGGCCATGACATAGCCATCACCACCGTTGTTCCCACCGCCGCAGACCACACCACAGACACCTCGGGTGAGCCCAAGCTCGTCAGCCCGATCGAGCGCCCACTCCGCGGCGCCTCGCCCCGCATTCTCCATGAGCACGAGGCTGGGGACCCCGACCTCCTCGATCATGCGCCGGTCAAACGCTCGAGATTGCTCACGTGTCCAAGCCATATCTCACTATGAAGACCTCGCCATAAATCAACAAGGCGGCGACCGATGGCCGCCGCCCTGTGATTTGCAGCCGAGCGCGACGCTCAGCTACTGGCAGGCTAGAAGCCCTCGACCTTGGCGGCCTTGTTGTAGAGGTGCTGGCAGACGAAGAAGCCTAAGAGCATCACGAAGGCGACGAAGAGCCAGGGCTGTGACACGCCGGTGACGGCAGCTTGATCGGGGCTCAACATGAACAAGAGCAGGGGGACTGACATGAAGGTGTTGTGCTTGGACCTCAAACCAGCCATGGCCACGTCCCCACCATCAGGGGC
>JAKVCE010000295.1 GCA_022447405.1 Planctomycetota bacterium
CCTCGAGGCCCTCGTAGAGGAGGACCTCGCCAGCGGTCGTGACGAGGGGCGCGTGTGCACGCGCTTCCCACCGGAGCCCAACGGCTACCTGCACATCGGGCACGCGAAGGCGATCTGCATCAACTTCGGCATCGCGGAGAAGTACGGCGGCACCTGCAACCTGCGCTTCGATGACACGAACCCGACGAAGGAGGACGTCGAGTACGTCGACTCCATCCAGGAGGACGTGCGCTGGCTCGGGTGGCAGTGGGACGGCGAGCCGCGCTACGCCTCCGACTACTTCGAGCAGCTCTATGCCTGGGCGGAGGAGCTCATCGAGAAGGGGCTCGCCTATGTCTGTGACCTCAACCAAGAGGAGACGAGGGAGCACCGCGGGACCGCGACCACACCTGGGACGAACAGCCCTTACCGTGACAGGAGCCCTGAGGACAACTTGGCGCTCTTTAGGCGGATGCGCTCGGGCGAGCTCCCCGACGGCGCATGCTCGCTCAAGGCCAAGATCGACATGGCCTCGCCCAACTTCAACATGCGCGACCCGGTCCTCTACAGGATCATGCACGCGCACCATCACCGCACAGGTGATGACTGGTGCATCTACCCGATGTACGACTTCACCCACGGGCAGTCGGACGCCATCGAGGGCATCACCCACTCGCTCTGCAGCTTGGAGTTCGAGAACCACCGGCCGCTCTATGAGTGGTTCCTGGAGAACCTCTCCGTCCCCCACCAGCCCCGTCAGACGGAGTTCGCGCGACTGAGGCTCACCTACACCGTGATGAGCAAGCGCAAATTGCGCGAGCTCGTCGAGGCGGGCTCCGTCATGGGCTGGGACGACCCGCGCGTACCGACGCTCTCAGGCATGAGGCGTCGCGGCTACACCCCCGCCGCCGTGCGCAACTTCATCGAGACCATCGGCGTCGCGAAGTTCAACTCGACGATCGACCTCGTCGTCCTGGAGAACGCGGTGCGCGACGACCTCAACAAGACCGCCGCGCGCAGGATGGCCGTGCTCGACCCCGTGAAGGTCGTCATCACGAACTACCCCGAGGGCGAGTCAGAGCTGATCGAGGCCGTGAACAACCCCGAGGACGACTCCGCGGGCACGCGCCAGATCCCCTTCGGCCGAGAGGTCTGGATCGAGCGCGAGGACTTCCGCGAGGAGGCCTCGAGGAAGTTCCGCAGGCTCGTCCCTGGCCGAGAGGTCCGGCTGCGCTACGCCTACTGCATCACCTGCGATGAGGTGGTGAAGGACGCGGACGGGAACATCACCGAATTGCGCTGCACCTATGACCCGGAGACCGCGAACGGGCAGACGCCGGACGGACGCAAGGTGAAGGGCATCATCCACTGGGCCCCAGCCGAGGCCGTGGACCTTGAGGTGCGCCTCTACGACAACCTCTTTAAGGACCCGGACCCGGAGGACGTCCCCGAGGGCGTGGACTGGCGGGAGAACCTCAACCCGGACTCGCTCCAGACGATCACCGCGAAGGGCGAGCCCGCTCTCAAAGACGCCGCGCCCGGTGATCGGGTGCAGTTCGAGCGCAAGGGCTACTTCTGTGCAGACAGCGAGGACTCTGCCCCCGGCGCGCCCGTCTTCAACCGCACCGTCACCCTCCGGGACACCTGGGCGAAGATCGAGAAGCGCGACGCGAGCGCCTGAGCTCCGCGAGTCGGCTAGAGTGTGCGGATGACTCACACCGCACCGCTCCTCGCATCCCTCCTCACCCTCTCGGCGTGCCAGAGCCTCACCCCGCTCGAGCAGTCTCCCGCCGCCTACCTCGTTGAGACAGGAGAGACGGACCGCACCTGGATCGGCGAGGACTTCTTCGCCAACCGGCTCCAGGACTGGCGCGTCCGCGGCGGCCGCTTGGAGTGCACGGTCGGTGCGAAGAAGCACCCGCTCAGGACGGCGCAGCTGCTCACCTCCTCGCTCAGCGAGGCAGGCGGGGACTTCTTCACGAGCGTCAACACAGGCTCCGTCAGAGACGGAGAGCTGGAGTCCGGATCCTTCCATGGGTTCCTCCTAGGCGGCGGCGGCGACCACGTCGACTACCGCCTCTCCGCGCAGATCCACTCGAAGCCTGGAGAGGACGGCGGCATGCTCGCGATCCTCGGCGCAGACGGGCAGGTCCGCCTGCACGACAACTCCGGCGCATACAGCGGCGGGTCTTGGTCCGTGAGCGGCCCGCTCAAGGAAGACGCCATCCCCCTGATCGAAGAGACAGAGCGAGAGGGCGCCGGCTTCGCTGGAGCGGCGCGTGTCCCAGCACAGCTCTCCCTCGAGGTGCGCGCGGCGGATGATGGCTACACGCTCGAGCTCAAGGCCACGTCACGTGCAGACGGAGCGCTGTTGAGCCGCGCCGTGTACGAGGGGCTCCCCGCCCACCAGCTCGACGGCTGCCTCGCGCTCGTCAGTCACTTGGGGACGAAGAGCCCGCGCTCAGGCTTCTGGTTCCAGGACTGGACGATGAGCGGCTCCAAGCTCCAGAGACACCCCGACCGCGCCTGGGGCCCGCTGCTCGCTTGCCAGCACACCCTGAGCGAGGGGACGCTCAAGCTCACCGCGCAGACCGTCCCCTTGGGCGAGGGTGAGGGCTCTGAGGCGCGGCTTGAGGTGAAGGGGCGCTCTGGTTGGCGCGAGGTCGCCCGCGCCGCGCTGACGCCGCTGTCCTACACCTACCCCTTCAGGGTGGAGGGTTGGGATGGCAGCCGCGACACGCGCTACCGGGTCATCAGCCAGACCAGAGGGCTGAAGGGCGAGCTGGAGGAGCGCGTCTTCGAGGGCACCATCCGCGCCGAGCCTGAGGACATGGTCTTGGCCGGCTTCACAGGCCACAAGTGCTTCACCGGCGGAGCGATCCGATGGAACTCCAACGGGATCTGGTTCCCCCACGTCGAGTTCGTCGACGCGGTGAAGGAGCACGAGCCGGACTTCCTCTTCTTCTCCGGAGATCAGCTCTACGAGGGAGACCTCGTCAGCGCGAACCTCCAGCACAACGGGAACTCCATCGAGGACTACCTCTACAAGTGGTACCGCTGGTGCTGGGTCTTCGGCGAGCTCACCCGGGACATCCCCGCGGTCACGATCCCTGACGACCACGACGTCTACCACGGGAACATCTGGGGCGCAGGCGGCAGGAAGGCGGTGGCCCGCGACGGGATGACCTCACAGGACACGGGCGGCTACAAGCTCGACGGACACCTCGTGAACGCGATCCACCGCACCCAGGTGAGTCACCTCCCTGACGCCTTCGACCCGACGCCGATCGAGCAGGACATCAGCGTCTACTACACGAACGTCGAGTACGGCGGCGTGAGCTTCGCGGTCATCGCTGACCGCATGTGGAAGGAGTCTCCGACGATCATGGAGACAGAGGGAGAATGCAAGAATGGCTACTTCCGCGCGGACGGCTTCGACGCCAG
>JAKVCE010000296.1 GCA_022447405.1 Planctomycetota bacterium
GAGGCTGAGAACCCCGATGATGATGAGTAGGTACGGCATTTGGATGATCGCTCTGGCTGCAGAGCCTAATGACCCGAGTTCGTGGCCCCCCAGCAGATATTTTCAGATGAGCCAAATCCTCGCCATTGTGGCTGCGGGAGCTTCCTCAGCCCTCGACGGGCTGAGCACGCTAGGATCGTGACTCCTGGACCGCACACCAACAGACGGCCCCACTCCGCCCCATGAGACACCTCCGCGCCCTCTCCCTCGCCGCACTCCTCTGCCTCCCCCTCTCGGCCCAAAGTGACGGAGGCGCCGAAGAGCCGCAGCACCATCGGCACGTGACCCCCTGGGTCTCTCTCTTCGACGGTGAGAGCCTCGACGGTTGGACACAGCGCAACGGCTTCGCCACCTATCGCGTAGAGGACGGAGCGATCGTCGGAAAGACCGCCACTGGGAGCCCCAACTCCTTCCTCTGCACCGACCGCGACTACTCAGACTTCGAGCTGAAGTTCGAGGTCAAGGTCCACGACAAGCTCAACTCGGGCGTCCAGATTCGCTCGCGCACCAGGGGCGACTTCCTCGGCAGGGTCAACGGCCCGCAGGTCGAGATTGAGGCCAGCGGCGCGAACGGTGCTGAGGCGGGCTACCTCTACGCCGAAGCCGTGAGCGGCTGGATGACCCCGGCTGATGTGCGCAAGCCGCACAAGCACTTCAAAGACGGAGAGTGGAACGCCTATCGCGTGCTCGCGGTCGGCGCGAAGATCCAGGTCTGGATCAACGGGGTAATGATCTCTGACCTCGCGCACGAGGAGATGCACAAGTCCCACCCCCGCGGCTTCATCGGCCTGCAAGTCCACGGCATCGGTCTCGGCAAAGGCCCCTTCGAGGTGAGCTGGCGCGGGATCGAGGTCCGCGAGATCCGCGACACCAGAGCGGGCTGGGTCCAGCTCTACAACGGAGAAGACCTCGAGGGCTGGACGACGACGGGGAACTGGCTCCCGCAGGAGAACGGCGAGCTCCTCATCCAGCCGCGGCCGGGTGAGAAGGGATGGCAGCGCTACGGCGACTACATCTGGAGCGAGCGCAAGTACGCCGACTTCATCTGGGACCTCGAGTACTCCTATCCGCCCAAGGGAAACAGCGGCGTGTTCTTCCGCGTCCATGACACGAGCGATCCTGTGCAGCAAGGCATCGAGGCGCAGATCCTCGACAGCACGGAGAAGGAGGGCCAGCTGGGCCACCACGACCACGGCGGGATCATCCGCACCGTGGGAGCCTCAAAGAACATGTCCGCCGCTCCTGGAGAGTGGAACCGCATGATCGTGACGGCGCGGGGTCACCAGCTCGAGGTCTGCCTGAACGGGCACAAGATCATCGACCTCAAGCTAGATGACTCTGCCATGAAGGACCGTCCACTGGAGGGCTACATCGGCCTCCAGGACCACGGCGAGCCGCACAACCTGCGCTTCAGGAACCTCTGGCTGAAAGAGCTGTGACCGAAGCCACTCTTCAAAGAACACCCACCACGCCTCCGCCTGCAGCAGTAGATTGCACGCTGAGCTCCTCTAGCCCACCACCTCTCACGGAAACGACATGAGCCCCTCCTCAAACGACCGCCTCGCTGACCGCTCCTTCTTCCCTGGCGCCCTCGCCCTCTCTCTCCTCACCGTCGGGATCACCTCCCTCATGACGGGATGCGTGAGCAGCTCAGAGTCCGAGGCGTTCAATCGAGAAGACTACGGGCGCATGGCCACAGAGATGCGCGAGGCTGTCGCCTCAGGATGGCTCACGGAGGAAGAGATGACCTCCAAGCTCGGAGAGCTGCGTATGCAGATCGCCCCGAGAGCGAACGACGACAGGAGAGCCTCCCGCGGGGCGATCAAAACCCGCCTCGGCGCCATCGAAGAGAAGGTCGAGAGCGGTGAGATGAGCCGTGAGGACGCCGACGAGAACATCGCCAAGGTCCGCAGGAGGATCGCAGCAGGTCGAGGAGAGCGAGCCGAAGAGCCCAGGACCTTCACCCGCGCTGAGTACGCGCGCGCCAAGGAGAAGATCGACGGCATGGTCAAAGCTGGCGAAGTCAGCCAAGCAGACGCTGACACGCGCCTCGGTCAGATGCGCAGGATGATCGCGAGCGACCAGAGCGAGAGAGGCAGAGAGGCCAAGACCATCACCCGTGCCGAATACGCCGCCGCAAAAGAAAAGATGGACGAGATGGTGAAGGCGGGCGAGGCCAGTCAAGAAGACGTAGACACACGCCTCGGCCAAATGCGCAGAATGATCGCAAGCGACCAGAGCGAGAGAGGCGGAGAGACCAGGAGCCGAGGCGCCGAGGACTTCGACTGGGACGAGGTGAAAGAGCGGATCGAAGCTGCCGTCGAGGCTGGCGAGGTCACTCGAGAGCAAGCTGACGCGCGCTACAAGGCCATCGAAGAGCGCCTAGAGGCTGGCGGCGAGACCGCGGAGAAGGTCAGCGCCCGGGTCGAGTACGCGAACGCAGAGGCCAAGATCAAGGCCATGGTCGAGGCCGGCGAGGTCAGCGCAGAGGACGCCGAGCTCAGGCTCAAGCAGATGCGTGAGCACCTCTTCGGGGACCGCTAGTCCGCGCGGCGGATGCTCACGCCGGCGTTGTAGTCCGGCACGCCGCCGTCCACGTCCCGCGGCCCGAGCGGGATCAAGACGTTCGCCTCGGGCCAGTGAGCCTGCACGGTCCCTTCGGCGACCTCGTCGATGAAGACCCGGCCACGCATCGAGCCGTGGTCGCTCTCGACGAGCACCTCCTCGTCCGCCTTGAGGCCGAGCCGCTCCGCGTCCGCCTGCGCCATGAAGAGGTGGTCGCGATCGGCCGCGGTGAGGGCGTCATGCTCGCTCTGGATCATGGAGTTGAACTGCTTGCCGCGCCTCGTGGCGAGGAGGAAGGGGCGCTCGTCGCTCGTCAAGGGCGCGATGGGACGCGCCGCCACGAAGTGCGCCTTGCCGTCTTGGGTGGGGAAGCTGCGGTCAGCGCAGAGGTGCTCGCCGCCCCACTGGAACTGATCACCCTGCGCCTTCAAGGCCGCGATGCCCTCATAGAAGGGGACGCAGCGCTCGATGTCGGCGCGGATCGCGGCAGAGTCCTCGAAGTGGATCTGCTTATAGGCCTCTGGTCGCACGGCGCGCGCTAGGTCGAGGAACATGCGCCACTCGGTGCGCGCCTCCCCCACCTGCCGAGGGATCTCGGGGGAGAAGACGACCCTGCGCTCCGTCGTCGTCTCCGTTCCGCCGCCCTCTTGCTCATAGCGCGTGCGCGAAGGAAGCAGGTACATCACATCCGACGGCTCCACGAGGGCCTGGGTGTTCAAGATGAGGTCCGTGTGGACGCGCAGCGGAATGTTGCCGAGGGCGCGCTCCACGCGCTCGGGCTCGGGCAGGGTCTCGAGGAAGTTGCCACCCACCGAGT
>JAKVCE010000297.1 GCA_022447405.1 Planctomycetota bacterium
CATCCAGACATGGAAGACCCGCTACGGAGAGGCTGGAGAGACCATGTCCCTCGACGAGCAGCGAGCGCTCCTCTTGCAGATGGGCTATGTCGGCCTCGCCAATGAGCTGGACGAAGACACCACGATGGAGGAGAAGCGCGAGCTGTTGCAGCGAGACCGCAAGCGAAAGCAGGAGCGGCGCCCCCGGTGAAGCGCGGGACCGCTCTGGTCCAGTGACACCCCCCGTCAGGACCAGGCGAAGCGCGCGTAGGCGAGCTCGCCGGTGGCGAACCAGTCGAAGGAGCTCGAGCGGAAGCTCTTCCAGTTGTCGTAGATGCGCGCGTAGGTCGCGTCCGCGGCGGCCTCCTCCTCCAAGAGCTCGACCGACGCGTCCCGCGACGCGTTGAGGATCTCGTCCGAGAAGGGGCGCAGCTGGACGCCCGCCGCGAGGAGCTCTCTCAGCGCCGGCGGGTTCTTCGCGTCGTAGCGCTCCTGCATCGTCGCCGCCGCCTTCTGCCCTGCGGCTCGCAGGATCCCTTGGTAAGTGGCAGGCAGGGTGTCCCAAGCGGCCTGGTTCACCAGGAAAGAGAGCGACGGGCCGGGCTCCCACCAGCCCGGGTAGTAGTAGTTCTTGGCGACCTCATAGAAGCCGAGCTTCTTGTCGTCATAAGGGCCGACCCACTCGGTCGCGTCGATCGCGCCGCGCTCAAGGGCCTGGTAGATGTCGCCGCCGGCGAGGACCTGCACGGAGACGCCGAGGCGATCCATCACCTTCCCGCCGAGCCCGGGGATGCGCATCTTCAGCCCCTTCAGGTCCTCCGGCGTGTCGATCTGGTCGCGGAACCAGCCCCCCATCTGCACCCCAGTGTTCCCTGCGGGGAAGGAGAGGATGCCGAAGTCTGAGTAGAGCTCTTGGATAAGCTCGAGCCCGCCGCCCTCGTTGAGCCACGCGTTCTGCTGGCGCGGCGTGAACCCAAAAGGCAGGCAGGTGTCGAAGACGAGCGCGGGGTTCTTCCCGATGTAGTAGTAGCTCCCGGTCTGCCCGATCTCAGCGGAGCCTTTCTGTACGGCGTCCATGACCTGGAGCCCTGGGACGAGCTCGCCGGCCTCGTAGACGCGGATGTTGAAGGCGCCGTCTGTCATGGCGGACACCTCTTCACTCAGCACCTCGCCCGCGCCATAGATCGTGTCGAGGGAGCTCGGGAAGCTCGACGCCAACCTCCACTCCACGCGCTTCGTGGTGTGCACGGCAGGGCCGGACTCCTTCGCTCCGCTCTTGGCGGTGAGCGAAGCCGCGCCGACTAGGCCCGCCGCAGAGCCCGCGATCGCGCCAGTCAAGAAGGCTCGGCGCCCGCGGCTCTCGCCGCCCTCTCCATTGCTACTTGTCTCGGCCATCGCTCGTTCAGCCTACGGGCAGAGCGCGCGCGCTCAAGGCGTTGCCTTGAGGTGCTGGTCCAGGAACGCCCGGGTGCGGCTCCACACCTCTTCGAAGTGCGGGTGGGACTCCTCCATCGGGTGTTTGATCCCGAAGGTGTGCCCTGCTCCCTCGAGCCGCAGAGTCTCTGCGCCTTCGCCGCGCGCCCCGCTGAGGAGCTCCAGGGACTCGAACTCCACGGCCTCGTCCGCCGTACCGTGCACGAAGAGCGCCGGCGCTGTGATCCTGCCGGTCGCGGCCGGGATGTCGAAGCGCTCCGCGTTGGCCTCGTAGTCATGGAGGCCGTCGAGCTTGATCTTGAAGACCTGACCCGTGCGCGCGTTGGCGATCTCGAGGACACCGGTCTCACGCCAGCGCTCGATCGTCTCTTCGTCGAAGCGGCGTGCGGAGGGGATCGCGGCCCAGGTCACCACCGCCTTGAGGTCGCCGGCCTCTGCGGCGTGGATCAGCACCTCTCCCCCGCCACGCGAGTGCCCGAGGATCGCTGCGCGCTCAGGGTCGAGGCCTTCAAAGGCGCCCGCGCGCACCTCGGCCCGCACGCGCTCGATGTCCTCTAGGTCCTTGGAGTAGGTGCTGCGCTCAAAGGCCTCGACCTCGGTGAAGCTCTCGAGGTCTTCGCCGACTCCGCTCGAAGAGGTGTTGAAGAAGACTCCTGCGTAGCCCGCCTCTGCGAGCCGCGCGCCGAGCGCCGGGAAGAAGCCCCAGTTCATGAAGCCCTTGAAGCCGTGGACGACGATGACGTGCGGGCAGGGCTTCTCCGCGTTCGCGGGCGCGTCCACTCGTCCCCGGATCACGCGCGTCGAGTCGTCGGGGTGTATGAGCTCGAAGCTCGTAGAATTGTGCTGGGGGGCGTCCATGTCCTGGGCTCAGCTCGCGCTCTCTGTTACAGGCCAGTCCACCTCGCAGCCGAGGTGGTCGAAGCCTGCCCGCTCTGCCTCCAAGGTCCTCTCTCGTACGAGCTCGGTCGCCTCCCCTTGCTCTGTGTCGTCCGCTTCGCGGGACACGGGGACCGGCTGCCCGTAGACCACGCAGACCCGCGCGAAGGGCTTAGGGATCGTGAAGTGGTCCCAGCTGTCGGCGTGCCAGGCGCGGTCGCAGGCGAAGCCCAAGGGCACGATCTCTCGCCCTGTGGCGCGCGCCATGAAGGCGAGGCCAGGGTTCATCGTGTGCATCGGACCGCGCGGACCGTCGGGGGTGATGAAGAGGACGGCGCCCTCGTCGAGGACCTTGAGCATCTTCCGCAGGGCGCGCGCGCCGCCGCGGCTTGAGGAGCCTCGGATCACGAAGTAGCCGTTGGCCTCCAGGAGCTTCTCGGAGACGTCGCCGTCCCCGGAGGGCGAGACCAAAACATGCCAGCCGCGGCGGGCGTGCGTCGGGAGCGCGACGATCATCCGCCCGTGCCACATCGAGAGGAAGCAGCCCGGCCCAGAGCTCGCTGCGGCCTCGAGGTGCTCGCCCCCGAGCACCTCGACCTTCCAGGTCTTGGCGAGGAGCGAGAGCAGGGCGCGCCCGAGCCAACCGGCGGTCCCCTTCCCGAAGGAGCGGAGCCACCGCTTACGCCATCTACCGGAGGCGCCCAAGTTGAGCGTTGCCCCCGACCTCAGGGCGCGGGGACGTCGTCTCCCTCTCCGCCGTTGTTGATGCCGTCAGGCCCCGCGCTCCAGAGGCGATAGCCGCCGCCGCCTTCCCCCGCCGCATAGTGGAGCGCGTTGCCCCAGCCATCGCTTGGCAGAGAGTCGGTGTTCAGGAAGCCCTTGGGGTAGGTCGGCGTGGGCGTGAGGAGCTCTCCGAGGTTCCCCGGGAAGCTGCCCTTGTCGCTCTTGTAGATCACGAGGCCTAGCTTCACCTGCTGCAGACTCGCGCGGGTGTCTGCTTGCTGCTCGAGGTCAGCGGGCGGGGCGGGCTCCTCCTCAACTTCCACAGCGGGCGTCGCTTCTTCCGCTTCCACGTCGAAGGAGCGCGAGCTCCGCCCGCCCCCGTCGAAGCC
>JAKVCE010000298.1 GCA_022447405.1 Planctomycetota bacterium
TGTAAGCCGTGCGCTCATAGCCAGGCTTCAGGAGATCGAGGGCGGTGACGATGCCGCGGGGCGTGAGGTCGAAGACCTGGCCGATGGCGGCCTCGATCACCTCTTCAGCCACCTTGCCGGTGCCGAAGGTGTCGACGCGGACGGAGAGCGGCTGCGCGACGCCGATGGCGTAGGAGAGCTGAACCTCGCAGCGGTCAGCGAGGCCGGCTGCGACGACGTTCTTCGCGACCCACCTGGAGGCGTAGGCGGCGGAGCGGTCGACCTTGCTCGGGTCCTTGCCGCTGAAGGCGCCGCCACCGTGGCGACCCATACCACCGTAGGTGTCGACGATGATCTTGCGACCCGTGAGGCCGCAGTCGCCGTGGGGTCCGCCGACGACGAAGCGTCCGGTCGGGTTGATGTGGTAGATGGTCTCGTCGTCCAAGAACTCCGCAGGGATGACCTCGCGGATGCACTTGGCGATGAGCTCGTCGTGGATGGTCTGCCACTCGACGTCGTCATCGTGCTGCGTGGAGATGACGACGGTGTGTACACGCACGGGCTTGTCGTTCTCGTACTCGACCGTCACCTGGCTCTTGGAGTCAGGGCGCAGCCAGGGGAGCTCGCCGGACTCGCGCAGCTCGGCGAGCTTCTCGACGAGGCGGTGCGAGTAGTGGATTGGGAAGGGCATCAGCTCGGGCGTCTCGTTGCACGCGTATCCGAACATGAGGCCCTGGTCGCCTGCGCCCTGCTCTGAGTGCAGGCCTTCGCCCTCGGTCACGCCCTGACTGATGTCGGGGGACTGGCGGTCGAGGCTCACCATGACAGCGCACGTGTCGCCGTTGATGCCGAAGGCGTCTGAGGTGTAGCCGATGCGCTTGAGGGTGTTCCGAGCGATGTCCTGGTAGTCGACGCGAGCGTTCGTCGTGATCTCGCCTGCGAGGACGCAGAGGCCTGTCGTGACCATGGTCTCACAAGCGACGCGGCTGTTCGGGTCCTGCTCTAAGAGGGCGTCGAGGACGGCGTCTGAGATCTGGTCGGCCACCTTGTCGGGGTGGCCCATGGAGACGGACTCGGAGGTGAAGAGGGATCTTGCCATGGGGACTGTGGGGGGCGAATTAGGGCTCTTGGAGCCAGGTTGATGGTGTTCGATGTGCGCTGCTGGCGCCGTGAGGGCGTCAGGGCCTCCTTAACCTTCGTCAAGAGGGCCCCAAGACTTCAGCTTGAGAGCGCAGATACCGAGAGGGTAACGCCCGAATCAAGCGGGGGCCATGCCCCCTGACCCAGCCTTGGGAAGCACCCCCTCTAGCGCGGCCAGAGTGGCAGCGGTCGCGCCCCGCTCGCCCGAGATGGCTTCACGCCCCCGGAGCCCCATCTCACTCCGCAGCGAGGCGTCAGCCAGGAGCTCCCGGACAGCTCCGCCCAGCTCCTCCTCACCGGCGATCACCCTGGAGGCTCCCGCGCGCTCCAACAGCCGGGCCTCCTGGACAAAGTTCTCCACGCTCGGACCGTGCACCACTGCGCGCCCAGCGGCAGCCGGCTCCATCATGTTCTGACCGCCATGCTCAACCAGGGTCCCGCCCACGATGACCACGTCCGCGAGCCCGTAGACCTCCTCCAAATCTCCCACCGTGTCGACGAGGAGGGGCTTGGACTCGTCCCGCTCTTCTCCCCCGGCGCGGAGCTCGGTCAAGCGCTGCACCTCGGGTCCTAGGTGCTCGGAGAGCTCATCGCAGCGGTCCGGGTGACGCGGGCAGAGCACGAGCGCCGCCTCCGGAAAATCTGCCCTCCAAGCGTCGAAGATCCAGCGCTCTTCTGGCTCGTGGGTGCTCCCCGCGACGACGAGCTGGCGCGCGGCCTCGCCGCACACCACCCGCTGCAGCTGAGCCCCGGGAGGGCGCAGCTCGAGCGGGAGCGCGTCGACCTTGATGTTCCCTGTCACCTCGATTCGGCGCGTTCCGTTGGAGAGGTCCTTGAACCGCGCGGCGTACTCCTCGTCCTGAACGCAGAACATCGTGATCCGGTGGAACTGTGGGAGCAGGTAGCGGAAGGCCTCGTAGCGCTTGTAGCTGCGCGCTGTGATCCGGCCATTCACCACCGCCACCGGGAGCTCCTTGTGGTTAGCCGCCAAGAGGAAGGACGGCCAGACCTCCAGCTCAATGAGGACGACCGCGTCTAGGCGCAGGACCCGCATGAAGCGGCGCACGACCGGGGAGAAGTCCAGGGGGAAGCGCGCCACCCGCTCAGCTCCGTAGAGCTTCTGGGCGACGTCAATTCCGGTGTCCGTGGTGGCTGAGAGGATGACCTCATAGCCGCGCTCCTCAAGCCCTGTCACGAGAGACTGTGCCGCCTTGATCTCCCCAACAGAGACGCCGTGGACGAGGACGCGAGGCTGCTCCCCCTTCGCTCGCACACACCTCAGCTCGAACCCGAGCCGCTCCCAGACGAGGCGGCGAAAGGTGCCGTTCAGGAGGCAGCGGCTCACCCACCAAGGGGCAGCGAAGAGCGCGCAGATGACCCACAAGAGGTCATAGACAAAGTGCAAGAGCCACGCGCGAAGTGAGCTCTCGAGGCGGACCGGCTCCGCGCGCTGGCCCCCCTCCTTGGAAGCCAAGTCCGATCAGGCCTCCGCCTTGCCGCAACACTTCTTGAACTTCTTCCCGCTGCCGCAGGGGCAGGGGTCGTTCCGCCCGACGCCCTCAAAGCCTGAGGGCGCAGCCTCAGGCGCCTGGGGCGCTTTAGGTGCGGGAGCCGGCGCTTCCCCGCCAGACTGCGCCGCTTGAGCAGCTCGCATCCGCTCGGCTTGCACCCGCTGTTGGCGCATCGCGTCGAAGGCCTGGCTCGCGGGCAGCGCGCGTCGCTGCACAGGGCGCCCTCCTTGCTGAGCTTGTGCGGCCGCCTGTCGTCGCGCCATCGTCTCGGCGTCGAGCTCGGTGCCTGGCCCCATCCCCTTGGCCTCCAACTGGCTCGGCGATGAGGGCTCAGGGGTGCCCTCTTCGCCAGCGAGGCGGATGCGCAGGATGAGGCTCGTGACCTCCTCCTCGATCGCTTCGAAGAGACGTGAGAAGAGGTCGTAGCCCTCTCGCTTGTACTCCGTCTTCGGGTCCTTCTGGCCGTAGCCGCGCAGGCCGATGCCCGCCTTGAGGGAGTCCATCGCGTGGAGGTGGTCTTTCCAGCGCGAGTCGATGGCGTTCAGGAGGATGTAGTTCTCCAGCTTACGCATCGTCTCATCACCGACCGCGCCCTCTCGCTCGTCATAGAGCTGCTCCAGGCGCTGGAAGACGCCCGACGGGTCACCCTCTTCGCCTACCACTGCGCCCGCTGAGGCCTCATTCGAGAGGTCTGCGCCGAAGGTCTTCAGGAACCAGCCCGAGAACCCTTCAGCGTCACCACCGTAGGTCTCGCAAGCGCGGA
>JAKVCE010000299.1:0-1558 GCA_022447405.1 Planctomycetota bacterium
CCCATCCCGAGGGCAGTCCACGCCGAGCGCTGCGCGTCCTCGGGGCGCTTCGCGCCGATCAGGTTGCCGACCCTCGTCGAGGCTGCGATGGCGACCCCGAGCGGGACCATGAAGGTGATGGAGCAGAGGTTGAGGGCGACCGTGTGCGCGGCCAGCGCTGAGATCGAGAGTAGGCCTGAGGCGAAGGTCGAGAACTGGAAGGCGAAGATCTCCAGGCCGAGCTGTGCAGCGATCGGTAAACCCAGGAGCAAGACTCGGGCGAAGCCCTTGGCCTTGAGCGCGTCCTTGGACCAGCCCGTCCAGCCGCCGCGTCCGAGCCGCGCGGACTTGATGATCAAGAGTAGGGCGATGAGCATGGCCCAAGAGGTGCAGCTCGTCGCGATCCCAGCGCCTTGCACGCCGAGCGCCGGGAGGCCGAGCTCGCCGAAGATGAGGCCGTAGTTCGCGACTGCGTTGACCACGTTGCCGACCAGCGCCGTCATGAGGGCGGGGCGCACGATGCCGCGGCCTTGGAGCCAGGCGCGGAGGGTGGCGAAGACGTAGAAGGGCAGCATGCCCGGGATACGTGCCGTGGCGTAGGCCTGCGCGCGCTCGAAGAGCTGCGGGTCCTGCCTCGTGAGCTCCAAGACCTCAGCCGTCCAGAGGGCGAGGGGGCCGGCTAAGGCGGCCGCGACGCCTGCGAGGATCAGGCCGCGCTGCAGCGCGAGCGAGACGCCGCGCTTGTCATGCGCACCGTGCGCTTGGCTGACGATGGGGTCGATCCCGAACAGGAAGCCCTGCAGGACGAGCTGGCAGCCCGTGATCCAAGAGTTGGCGAGGGCCGCCGCTCCGAGGGCCTCTTTGCCGACGTGGCCGAGCATCAGCATGTCGACGACGCCCATGGCCATCAGCGCGAGCTGGGTGATGGCGACCGGGACCGCGAGGCGGGTCAGGACGGAGAGTTCGCGGCGGAGAGGGCTCGACATGATCGCGCGCCGGGCTCAAGGGGCCGCGGTAGCGGTCGCAGATCGTACGTCGGAGCGCAGGGAGAGGTGGCTAGTCTTCGAACTCGAAGTGGAGCTCGCCCGTCTGGACGCGCACGCGCACCATCTGGTCCGCACAGGGCTTCTCGGCGAGGAGCAGCGCTGCCAGCCTGGGCTCCACCTCACGCTGGATGACGTGCCGGATCTCACGGGCGCCGTTCTCGGGGTTGAAGCCGCGCTCGGTGACCCAGCGGGCGACCGAAGGGGTGAAGGCGACGATGGTGCCGGTCCGGCGAGCGCGGACGGCGAGGTCCGCGAGCCGCGCCTGGGCGATCCGTCGCGCTGTGTCCTGATCGAGGTCTTCGAAGAGCAGCGTCTCGTCCACGCGCCCGAGGAACTCCGGCGTGAAAGACTCGCGCAGCGCATCTTGGGTGAGTTCGAGGCGGCTCTCCCTCGTGACGGGGCTCTTGCGGTCGAAGCCCACAGAGCGTCCAGCCGCCTGCACGTCTTGTGCGCCAGCGTTGGAGGTGAGGATGATGATCGCGCGCTCGAAGCTCACGCGCTGGCCGCGGCCGTCGGTGAGGGCGCCCTCCTCG
>JAKVCE010000299.1:1568-3383 GCA_022447405.1 Planctomycetota bacterium
ACGGTGTTGCGGAAGTCGACGTTCCGGCCGAACGAGTCCACCAGGCGTCCCTCCTCCATGATCTGAAGGAGCATGTTGAAGACGTCGGGGTGGGCCTTCTCGATCTCGTCGAAGAGGACGACGGACTCCGGGTTGGCTTGGATCGCCTCGGTGAGCTGACCGCCCGCCTCGTGCCCGACGTAGCCTGGGGGAGCGCCGGTGAGCTTGCTCGCCTCGTGGGCGAGGCCCATCTCCGAGCAGTCGATGCGGATCAGGCCGTTGTGCGTGTCGTTGGCGTAGAGCTCTCGAGCGAGGGTGCGCGCGAGCTCCGTCTTGCCGGTGCCGGTGCGTCCGACGAAGAGGAAGCATCCGAGGGGTCTGCCCTCGGTCGAGAGGCCGACTGAGGCCTTCGCGACGGACTGGGAGAGCGCGGTGACCGCCTCGTCTTGTCCGAAGACCTGGCGAAGGAGTCGACCCTCGATGCTGCGCTGCTTGGAGCGCAGGCGCTTCAAGAAGTCGGTGTAGGAGTCGGCGTCCGGCTGGAGGACCGGGGAGGCGCCTCCGTTGGAGGAGGTGATGGAGACCTTGTGGATCGCTAGCTGCGGGTTCACGTCGACGCAGAGCTGATAGAGGAGGTCCTCGGCGAGGAGAGGGTCCTCAGGGAAGAGCGTCGTGAGCCTGTCGCCCGGGTCGGTGTCGAACTCCGGCAGGCAGGTCGAGAGGACGAGCTGCCGGTAGGTGCTGCGGTCGAGGCTCTTGGGCGAGGTGAGCTCGAGGCCATCGCCGCCGAGCTCGCGCACCTCCACGAAGGAGTCGGCGAGCTCGAAGTAGCGGTGGACTGTGCGGGGCTGGTAGGGCTTCACGGGGACAGGGGAGCGCGGTGGCTTCCCTCCCTTCTCGGAATCCCAGTCCCTCAAACTTGACGTTTGGCGGCGTTCTTGGAGCCTTGAGGTGGTCCAACTTGGGTCTAGGATCGGGTAGGCTCGGGCCGCTGACGGGCGCCGTCCCGACCGCTCTGACCATGTCCTCCCAAGACGATATTCAGTTTCTCGCCAAGCTGGTTCATAAGGGCCAGCTAAACCAGGAAGACGCAAAGAAGCTCTTGCCTCGCCTTCAGGGCGGGGAGGAGCTCGACGGCCTCCTCGTAGAGGTGCTGAATTGGGACACGCGCGAGGTAGAGCGGCTGCGCAGGACCGACGCCGGAGAGATCCCGGAGATCCCCGGGTATCAGATCTTGGGGAAATTGGGCACCGGTGGGACCGCCGATGTCTGGCGTGCCCGGGAGAAGAAGACGGGGAAGACCTATGCGCTCAAGGTGCTCAAGCCCGCCGCGCAGGCGGTCTCGGAGACCCTGAAGGGCTTCATCTACGAGGCGAAGCTGCTGAGGGAGCTCTCCCACGAAGGCCTCGTGGGCTGCGAGGGGGTCGCTAAGTACGAGCTCGTGAGCGGGTCGGGGAAGTACGCCTACTTCAGCAAGCTCGAGTACATCGACGGCTCAACGCTGCAGGAGATCCTGGACAGCGGGAGCCCCTTCAAGGAGAGCGACGCGCTCCGGATCATCCTCCAGGTGGCCGAGGTCTTGAAGTACCTCGCCAGTCAGCAGATCGTCCACCGCGACGTGAAGCCTGGCAACGTGATGTTCACGAACGATCACTGCGTGAAGATGATCGACCTCGGCTTCGCCGCAGAGGACGGCTCCAAGGCCTCGGCTGAGGGAATGGCGGCCGGCACCAAGGAGTACCTCTCACCTGAGCAGGCGCTCGGCGGCGCCTCGGCGGACGAGCGCTCGGACATCTACAGCCTCGGGGTGACGCTCTTTCAGCTCGTGCTCGGTCG
>JAKVCE010000003.1 GCA_022447405.1 Planctomycetota bacterium
CGACCTCGTCATCGTCGGCAAGTCGGTGGGTGCGGTCCTCTTGCGGAACTTCCAGTACGTCGGGCTCAACTTCGGACCCTTCATCCCCCTCGCGATCCCCTTCGTCTTCGTCGTCGCTCAGACGGTCGTCCGCTACGGCTTCGACCCGCTGCCGGTCGTCGCGGAGGAGGGCCTCGCGGGCGCGGGGAACGAGCTGCGAGTCGAGTTCAAGTCGGACAAGCGGGCGGAGTGTGCCGGGCTTGAGGTCGTCTTGCCCGACGGCCTCGAGGCGACCTCCCCGCTCGTGCGCGTCCCCTCCCAAGGCCTCGCCTTCCAAGAGTTCGTCGCCCGCGCGCCGGGCTCTTATGAGATCGAGCTGCGCTTCCCAGACGGCCGCGTAGAGACCAAGTCTGTCGTCGCTGGAGACGAGCCTGACCGCGTCATGCAGCCAGAGCGCGTGGCCGGCTTATTCAGCGCCATGCTCTGGCCCGCCGAGCCCCGCTTCGACGCGGGCTCTCCCCTGGAGCGCGTCGCGTTCATCTATCCGGAGAGCGACTTGGGCTGGCTCCCTGGAGGCCCCATGGGGGTGCTCCTGGTCTTTGTGATCGCCTCGATGCTCTTTGGCTTCCTCGCCTTGAAGCCGCTCGGCGTGAAGATCTAGGCTCCTCTCCATGTTCGACCCTGGGATCGAGCGAGCCATCAGGACAGCGACCGTCGCCCACGCGGGGCAGACCCGCAAGGGCTCCGACCTGCCCTACATCACGCACCCTGTGCACGTCGCCCTGATCCTGGTCCGCGTCGGCGCCTCGAGCGCGACCGTACAAGCCGGGATCCTTCATGACGTCGTCGAGGACTGTGATGACTGGACCCTTGAGCGCGTCGAGTCCGAGTTCGGTGGAGAGGTCTCTGCGGTCGTCGCAGAGCTGACAGAGGACAAGTCGAAGACTTGGGAAGAGCGCAAGCTCGCGGCGGTGGAGAAGGCCACGACCATGAGCGCCGAGGGGGCGCTCGTGAAGGCGGCTGACCAGCTGCACAACCTCAAGGCCCTTGAAGAGTCGCTCGGGCTAGCCACGGACTCCGACGAGATCTGGGCTCGGTTCAACGGGGGGCGCGACGCCACGATCGAGATGGCGACGCGGCTCCTAGAGGCCCTCACTGGGAGGGTCGACCCCAAAATCACAGAGGCTTCTCGCCAGGCCTTGGCCGCGATCCGCGGCTGAGATCGCATCTCCCCGTTGCCGCATTTGGACGTCACGGATAGAAAGGGGGCGATGAGACGTCTCTTCGCAGGCCCTGCGCTCCTCTTGGCGCTCTCCGCTCTCGCCCCTGTGGCTCCGGCTCAAGGGGGCTACGTGACGAAGAAGCACCCCTCAAGAGGGATCGACTTCCGCCAGCCGAAGCGCTGGGACAAGCTCCCGGTGCAGCCCACCGAGGAGTGGGTGCGCTTCCAGCTCTTGGAGCCTGTCCCTGAGAAGGAGCGTGACCGACGCCGCCTGCAGCCGAAGATCGAGATCATCGACATCCCCTACGTCTCGGACCCCGCGCCTGTCACGGGCGCGCCCGAGGAGCCCAGCGATGAGCCCAAAGAGCCGGCCCCGGCCCCGGCCCCGGAGCCGGAGGATGAGGAGGGTGAGTCCGAGGACACGGATGAAGAGGAGGAGGCCGAGGAGGAGAAGCCGCCGCCGCCTCCGATCAACAGCTGGGAGCGCTACCTAGAGCGCAAGATGAAGGGCTGGAAGGCGGAGCTCGTGGATGAGCTCAGGCCCCGTGGAACCCGAGACGAGGTCTGGACGCGCGAGGTCTACCACCTGTCGCGGGGGAGCCGCGGCGGGGGTGACGAGGGCGGCAGGCGCCGCGGTCGGAGCGAGCGGAGCACCCGCCGAGCCGGGTACGCATACGTCTGGAACATGCCTCGCAAGCGCACCGT
Source organism: Planctomycetota bacterium (assembly GCA_022447405.1). GTDB lineage: Bacteria > Planctomycetota > UBA1135 > UBA1135 > JAKVCE01. The sequence goes on from JAKVCE010000003.1 coordinate 1,907, forward strand.
CGTGGTCTTCGGGCAGTGCGCTGTCGACGACCTCGACGAGCTGGAGCCCATCTTCGAAGAGGTCGGCACCGAGCTGCGCCTCTATGAGCCGGATCTCCGGGAGGACGAGCGCTGGCGCAAGCGCTACGCGCAGAAGGGCTACCGCGCCATCGACTACCGCACGCCCGTGCGCATCGAGGCGATGGAGGACGGCTGGAAGGTCGAGGACACCGAGAACTACATCGTGGTCTACAACACCTCCGATCAGCCGCTCGTGCGTCGCATCGTCAAGGACCTCGAGGACATCCGTGAGAAGTATGTCGAGCTTTTCCCGCCGAGCGGTCCGATCGAGGCGGTCTCCACCGTGCGCGTCTGCAGTGGCATGGAGGAGTACTACTCCTACGGCGGGCCGCGGGGCTCTGCTGGCTACTGGTACGACGTGACGGAGGAGCTCGTCCTCCCTGATGCCACCGTGAGGGAGAAGGGTGAGAAGACGGACAAGTCGAACACCTTCATCATCCTCTACCACGAGGCCTTCCACCAATACATCCACTACTCCGCGGGCAAGCTCGCGCCGCACTCCTGGTTCAACGAGGGCTATGGGGACTACTTCTCCGGCGCGGACATCTCGGGCGGCAAGGTCAAGAAGATCGGACCCAACCCGTGGCGCGTCGCGACGATCAAGAAGGCCGTGGAGGATCGCAAGCACGTGCCGCTCGCGGAGCTCATCCGCTACGAGCAGCGCGACTACTATCGAAACGCGGGCCTCTGCTACGCCGAGGGCTGGTCCCTTATCTACTTCCTCAACACGAGCAAAGAGGCGCTGCGCCACGAGGTCTGGTCACAGATCCTCACCGTCTACTTTGAGACCCTGAAGGCGTCGTGGGCAGAGCAGCTCGCGCGGCTAGAGGAGGAGGGCAAGGAGGAGGACGCGACGGCGAAGCTCGCGGCTCAGAAGGAGGCGCGTGAGGCGGCCGTCGACGCGGCCTTCGACGGCGTCGACATCTGGGAGCTCCAGAAGGCCTGGATGGAGTTCGTCGCCCAGATCCCGGACCCGAAGGGGCGCCGCTAGTCTTCTAGCGCGCCGCAGGCCGCGACGGCCTCGAGGACGCGCTCAGCGACCGCCGGTCGGCAGATGACCAGCTCGTGATTGACCGGGTCAGCCTGGTTGTAGCGGTGCGGCTCGCCGCGGAGCTTGGAGACGTGCCAGCCCGCCGCTCGCGCGATGGTCTCGGGAGCGCAGGTGTCCCACTCCTTCAGACCCACCTTGTGCACGTAGACGTCGGCGCGTCCGAGCAAGAGGGTGGAGACCTTGTTCCCGACCGAGCCCTCGCGCACGAGGCTCGCGCCGAGCTCTCCCTGCAGCTTCTCCATCCAGGGCGGGGTGTGGCTCCTGCTGCAGGCCATGCGGATCGTCTCGGGGGCCTCGGAGTCTCCAGGGATGAGCTCGCCACCGCCCACGAGGCCGCAGCGCTCTTGTCCCTTGAGGCTCACTGCCCACATGGTCTTTCCTTGCGCGGGGAGGTCCACCGCGCCGAGCGCGCACTCGTTGTTGACGGTCAGCGCGACGTGCACGGCCCAGTCCTCGCGGAGCTGGCTGTACTCCTTCGTCCCGTCGAGCGGGTCGATGATCCAAGCGCGAGAGATCGAGAGCCGCTCAGGTGAGTCAGCGGTCTCCTCGGAGAGGATGCCGTCCTCCGGGTAGCGTCCCGCGATGACACCTTGGAGGTAGCCGTCAGCTGCCTGGTCGCCGACGTCAGCGAGCATCTTGCCCTCCCACCGCTCTGCCTCACGGAGACCTTGCACGCGCCTCCCAGCGGCCTGAGCGACGGTGATCGCGAACTCGAGCTCGCGCTCGATCTCTTCCGGTGTGATGTCAGTCATGGGGGAGGCGGTTCAGGCGTTGGTTCTGGGGCCGGACCAAGCGGGGAAGCCGCCGGCGAGGTTGTTGAGGCCGTCATAGCCCTTCGAGGAGAGGTAATCACAGGCGGCGGCAGAGCGCACTCCCGCGGCGCAGTAAATCACGATGGGCTTCGAGTCTCGCGGGAGCTCGTGCAGCCGCGCCTCGAGCTCGTCGACGGGAATGAGCAGCGCCCCCTCCGCGTATCCCGCGACAGTCTCGCGGTGAGTGCGGACGTCCAAGATGTGGGCGTCCGAGTCGGACTGGAGCTTGAGAGCCTCCGCGCCTGAGACGTCTCGCCAGAGGCGACCCTCCTCGACCTGGTCCGGGTCGAGCTCTTCGCCCTTGGCGATCTTGGCCAGGAGGCGCCGCTGGATCACGAGGGCCTCCTCGACCTCGTTAGAGAGGTTTCGCTGCTGGCGGGGGAGATCCTGCTCCAGGTCGTCCAGGCGCGAGGCGTGGACAGTGCTCCTGAGCCACCCGATGAGCGCGAGGCCTAGGGCGAGGATGGAGAGCGCGAGGGCTGCTTGGATCATGGCCGGATCCTAGCAGCCAGCATCGCCCGTGCAGATCCCTCGGACCCGGATCCTGTTCAGAGAGGACTGCTCTTGGGAAGCCGCGGTGGGGGAGTCAGCAGCTTGTGCCGAAGAACTAAGCGAGGTCTGCTGACGGACCTCGAGACTCCCTGTAAGATATTTGCCCGAAAAGCTGCTTTGAAAGGATCTATGGCTCTCCCAAGAGTCTCCTGGAAGAGCGGCCTATGAGGGCCCGATCGTCGATGGGGTCCACGCCTTCCAGAGACCGAAACATTGAGCTGTGGCCCCCGATCTCGGGGCGCGAGCCAACATGACCACTACCAAAGAACCGGGCTCAGACCTCCCCCTGCAGCAGCAGGAGTCAGTCGTCATTCGCTTCGCAGGCGACTCTGGCGACGGCATGCAAATCACCGGCAACCAATACGCGACCACTTCTGCGGTCGTGGGCAACGACCTCGCCACCATGCCGGATTTCCCCGCGGAGATTCGCGCGCCAGCGGGCACCCGAGCCGGCGTCTCAGGCTTCCAGTTGGCCTTCTCTTCGAAGGACATCTTCACCCCTGGAGACCGCCCGGACGTCCTCATCGCGATGAACCCCGCGGCCCTTGTGGAGAACATCAAAGACCTGAAGCCCGACGGGATCGTGGTCGTCAACACGGGCAACTTTGGTGACCGAGACCTCGAGAAAGCGAAGTGTGAGAGCAACCCGCTCTTAGACGGCACCCTCGACGGCTATCGAGTGATCGAGGTCGATATGAATCAGCGCGTGAAGGAGGCGCTGACTGAGACCGAGCTCAAGCCGAAGGAGGTTCAGCGCTGCAAGAACTTCTACACCCTCGGCCTCATGTATTGGCTCTTCAGCCGGCCGCTCCAGCCGACGGAAGACTGGCTGAAGGAGAAGTTCGCCAAGAAGATGCACCTCGCCGAGGCGAACATCATCGCCATGCGCGCGGGCTTCAACGCCGGCGACATCCAAGAGCTCTTCCAGGGACGCTACGAGGTCCCGAAGTGCGACGTCCTCACCCCCGGCACCTATCGCAGCGTGATGGGGAACGAAGCGGTTGCGATCGGCCTCGTCGCCGGCGCGCAGGCCGCTGGCCTTGAGCCCTTCCTTGGCTCCTACCCGATCACGCCGGCCTCGACGATTCTTGAGACCCTGGCTGGCATGAAGAACCACGGGGTGAAGACCTTCCAGGCCGAAGATGAGATCGCCGCTGTGTGCGCAGCCATCGGCGCAGCCTATACGGGCGGTCTAGGGATCACCTCGACCTCCGGGCCCGGCGTCGCGCTCAAGGGCGAGGCGCTCGGACTGGCGGTCAGCATCGAGCTGCCGCTCATCGTCGTCAACGTTCAGCGCGGCGGCCCCTCGACCGGCTTGCCGACGAAGACGGAGCAGGCTGACCTCCTCCAAGCGATCTTCGGTCGCAACGGCGAGGCGCCCATCCCCGTCGTCGCCTGCGCCACCCCCGCAGACGCCTTCGACTGCGCGATGGAGGCGGTGCGGATCGCGACCCAGTACATGACCCCGGTCTTCCTGATGACCGACGGGTTCATCGCCAACGGCGCCGAGCCCTGGCGTCTCCCCGAGGTCGAAGACCTGCCCAAGTTCACCAAGGAGTTCCGCACGGACGCCGAGAACTACCAGCCCTACTCGCGCGACGAGAACGGCGCGCGTCCGTGGGTGAAGCCCGGGACGCCAGGCCTCGAGCACCGCGTGGGCGGGATCGAGAAGGCGCACCTCACGGGCAACATCAGCTACGACCCGGACAACCACGAGTTCATGACCCACGCTCGCCAGGAGAAGGTCATGGGCATCGCGAACTCGATCCCGACACCTGAGGTGAAGGGGGCGCAGTCCGGCAAGCTCCTCATCCTGGGGTGGGGCTCAACCTACGGCTCGATCGCGGACGCTGTCGAGCGCACGAACGAGGACGAGGACAAGGTCGGACGCATCCACCTGCGCCACGTCTGGCCGCTGCCTAACGGGCTCGAGGAGATCTTCTCTCGCTACGAGTCCATCCTCATCCCGGAGATGAACCTCGGCCAGCTCGCCCGCCTCCTGCGCAGCGAGTATCCGAAGCACGACTTCCTTTCCTACTCCAAGGTCCAAGGTCAACCCTTCAGGGCTTATGAGATCGCTGCTAAGATCCAAGAACTCTTGGAGAACAAGTCATGAGTGAGACAGAGGCCCTAAAGAAGAAAGACTTCCAGTCCGATCAGGAGGTGCGCTGGTGCCCCGGCTGCGGGGACTACGCCATCCTGAGCGCCGTCCAAGGCGTCTGCGCGGACCTGGGGTTCTCCCGTGAAGGGACCGTGTTCGTGAGCGGGATCGGCTGCTCCAGCCGCTTCCCGTACTACATGGACACCTACGGATTCCACACCATCCACGGCCGCGCTCCGGGCTTCGCCACGGGGATCAAGATGGCCAACCCGGACCTCAACGTCTGGCTGGTGACAGGGGATGGCGACGGGATGTCCATCGGGGGCAACCACCTCGCACACATCCTCCGACGGAACGTGAACGTCAACATCCTGCTCTTCAACAACGAGGTCTACGGCCTCACGAAGGGACAGTACTCGCCGACCTCACCGGTCGGACAGAAGTCGAAGACCTCTCCGCTGGGGAGCATCGACCGACCGTTCAACCCGATCAACTTCGCCCTCGGAGCCAACGCGACCTTCGTCGCGCGCACGATCGACACGCACGTCAAGCACATGGCCGGGATCCTCAAGGAGGCCGCCGCCCACGAGGGCACCTCCTTCGTCGAGATCTACCAGAACTGCGTGATCTTCAATGACGGCTGCTTCGACGACGTCGCGGACAGAAAGATCAGGGACGACATGACCGTCGACCTCCGCCCGGGTGAGACCCTCACCTATGGCAAGGAGCTCGACAAGGGTCTCCGGTTCAACGGCTGGGGGCTCGAGCGCTGCTCTGCGGAGGAGGCGTCTACTTGGGACGCGACCGTCGAGTCGACTGCGCCCGCGGTCATGATGGGAGAGCTCGCGAACGAGGCAGAGATGCCCCGTCCTCTGGGCATCTTCCGACAGGTCGAGGCTCCTGTCTTCGAGTCGGAGACAGAGCGCCAGATCGCTCTGGCCAAAGAGGCCAAGGGCGAGGGCAAGCTCCGCGACCTCATCTTCCAGGGCAACACCTGGGAGGTTGAGTAGCTGATCTTGAGCGCTCGCTCGCCTCGACAGGGGCGGGCGCTCAGTCCTCGCGCTCTTCGACCCAGGCCATCTGAATGGCCTCGAGGATCCCCTCGTTGGAGTCCATCGGGTCAGAGCTGAAGCCCTCCAGAGAGACGATCTTCTGGTGGAGGTCTGTGAAGCGCAGGGTCAGCGGATCTAGCTCTGGCTCGGCCTCATAGAGCCGATAGGCGATCTCGTGCACGTCAGACCAGGTGACCGGGTCAGCGGACATGGGGCCTCTAAGTGAGCTTCTCGATGTCCCCGAGGGGGCGCCAGCGGGTGACCTGGGTGGCGTCTACCTTGAGGTCGCGGTGCTTCACATCGACGCCGTAGGTGGCCGTCTCGCGGATGTAGGCCTCAGGGTCGGCGCCCTCTTCAGGCTCATAGACGTCGACGTCGTGCAGGAGAGCTTCGAAGCCGTTCGAGTCGTCGAAGCGGCCGATGTACACGGTCCCTGAGGTCGTCTCGATGACGAGGTTCATCCCGTGAGGGGCGTCGGAGAGGTTCTGGCTCATGGCTAGGAGGGGGGTTGGTTCGGGGGTGATCAGAAGCGCAGCGTGTAGCCGAACTTGAGGGCGAGGCCGGTCCGTTCCGGCGCGAAGCGGTCGTCCATGGTATTCCAGGACTGGTTGAGGACGATGAAGAGCTCTTTGCCAGGCTCGAAGATGTGCCAGAGGCGGCTGTTCAGGCCGACGTCTTCGCTCTCGTCGTCGTACTGCACGAAGTTGAACCAGGAGGTGTCCGGGGAGAACTGCAAGTCCGCGCGCAGGCGCAAGACGTTCACGTCGAAGGTGCCCCCTGAGAGCTCGACCTCGTTGCGCTCAAACTCAAGCCCTAGCTGGGTGCCGGGGTTGAGGTTCCAGTCGAGCTCTATGCCGTAGTCGAGCCGGTCGCCGTCGTAGAACTCGCCGAAGTCGACGCCCGTCTCTAGAGAGATCGGGCGCTTGCTGCTCGTCTCGTACTCTAGACCCCAGCGCAGGTACTCGTAGTCGCCGACAGCGATCTCGACGTCGTCCTGGATGTCCCAGGCCTCTGTGAGCACCTCTCGTTGCTCCTTGACGTCGAGGTCGAAGGAGTCGCCGCTCTCCCATTCGACCCGGAAGAGGGTCGCGTGCACGCGCTCTGACTCGACGTTTCCGTCCAGGTCCGTGTAGACGGTCGGGTGGAGGCCGACCCCGATCTGCCGGATGTTCGTCCGGGGGCGGGGGCTGTAGTCGAAGCTGCCGGAGTACTTTCGGATGCCTCCGCGGGGGACGAAGCCCAGCGCGGGGTCGAAGTCCTCACCGATCTCAGTGAAGGAGAGAGAGAGGTCCACGGTGTCGTTCGGGTACGAGGCGCTCGCGTAGTAGGCCTCGTCCGAGTCTGCGCCGTTCTCCGCGGTGATCCCGTAAGCGGAGAAGCGGAGGTTCTTGTCGTCGAGGAACTCGTCCGTGCGGTAGTTGAGGTCCGCGCCGATCGTCGCGCCGTCTCCGCCCTCTGGGTTGCCGTGGGTCCAGAGGACGCCTGCGTCAGACTGCTCCCCGAGGTTCTTCGAGAACCTCCCCACGAAGAGGCTCTGCGAGTCGAGAGAGACCGGGTCCCCGTCCTCGTCGGCGTAAGCGAGCGAGCCGGCTTGGACGTTGAGGAGGCCTAGGGAGTAGCCGTCGGTCTGGGTGGTGAAGCGCGCGGCTACGTCTAGGGGCACCTCGCGGTTGTTGTAGAGACCGATCCTTCGGCTGAAGAACGGGGAGAGGTCTCCGCCGCGGTTGCCGCGGCCAGTGGAGGGCCCGAAGAAGAACACCCCGGAGTCCTCCAAGAAGAAGTCACGCTTCTCCTGGTAGTAGAGCGGGAAGCGGGTGAGGTTGACCCGGCGATCATCGACCTCGGTCTCGGCGAAGTCAGTGTTCAAGGAGACGCTCAGCTTGGTGCTGGGTGAGAAGCGATAGAGGAGGTCCAGGCCTGCGTCGAGGTTGGTGTCGGTCTCCGAGGTCGTGCGGTCGCGCTCGCCGTCAGCGGTCAGGAAGGGCATGACATCGAGCCCCAGGCCCTGCTCAAGCTTCGGGACCTCCAAGAGCGCGCCAGCGTGAGCGGCTGAGAAGAAGTAGATGCTCGTGCTGGGCGTAGCCCAGCGGCTCTCCTCCTCCTTGCGTCGGATGTGCCTGCGGATGTTGAAGCCCCACTCTGAGGCCTCTGGGTCGAAGTTGAGGGTGGCGTAGGGGATCGCCATCTCAGAGAAGTAGCCCTCATCCGTGACGGTCGTGCGCCCCTTCCAGAGGCCGTTCCACGGCTTGTTGAAGCTCGAGCCGTTCTTCGTGATCAGGGCGTCACCTCGCGATCCAGCGGCGCTCATCTGGAACCAGAAGGCGTTGCGGTCGTCGTTGAAGGTGTCGAGGATGAGCTCGAAGCGGTCGTCAGGGTTCAGGCGGGCGTCCCTGGACATATTGACCTGTCGAATCTGTTCAGGCTCCGAGTCGAAGCAGGAGACGCCGAGGAAGAGCTCCTTGGGCCCGAAGCAGAAGCGGACCTCTGTGCGCTCCGAAGCGGGCGCGCCGGTCTCTGGGAGCACCTGGCGGAGGCCCGTGAGCGGAGGGATCCGCTCCCAGAGCGCCTCGTCTAGGACGCCGTCAATGGTGGGCGGTGCCTCGCCTTCCCTGAGCGAAGAGGCCGCGTGGGACGGCGGCTCCTGAGGCAGCGTCAGGGGTACGGCAGAGAGGAGGAGGGCGGAGAGGGGCATGGTCTTCTCGAGCCGGGGATGGTCGCAGATGGAGATCGCCGCGGCACCCAAAACCGAGGAGAACTCGCTCTGGTACAGCGGCTCGCTGTAGATAGAAAAAGGGCGGGAGTCGGAGGACCGACTCCCGCCCTTGATGAGATCAAGCGGGGCGTTTCAGGTCACTAGTTCTGGAAGGTGACGCTGAGCGCGGTCGAGAGGTTGAAGGTCGAGCCTCCAGCCGGGGGGTCACGGAACCAGCACTGGAACTTCCAGGTCGAGCCCGGAGTGATGTTGTTCGAGTGCGGGGCCGATGAGTTGTCGACGCTGTGCATGATGTTGAAGAAGTTGTCGGACTGCTCGACGGGCAGGCGGGTCACGCCTCCACCGACGCAGCGGACGCCGTTACCGAACGGGACTTCGATCTCGTTGGGGCCGTAGTAGAAGATCCCGAACTGGCTGACCGGAACGGGCGAGGCGCCGAGGACGAGGTCGTTCGCGGCGATGCTGTTCGAACCGCTCGAGTAGATCTGCGCGAAGCCGCCAGAGGAGTTCTGGTTGCTGGTGCAGTAGCTGTAGACGTCCGGGGGAGTCCCGGGGCCCTGAACGGGGGCTGTGAGCGCGCTCGAGACGCCGGGCCCGTACATGCCCATCGTGGCGGTCACGTCCTGGGGAGCGGCGGCCGTCGTGAAGCCGAAGCTGTAGGAGGTGCCCCAGCGGATGGCGTTGCCGTTCGCGTTCTGGTTGTAGGTCGTGGTGGCTTCCCAGCGGATCTCGCCGTTGGCGATGGTGTGGGTCCAGTCCGTGTTGTCCTGGATCTCACCAGAGTGGTAGACGACGTCGTTGAAGTAGACGTTCGTCAGCTCAGCGCCATCGTTGACGGGGATGGAGAAGTCACCGCAGCCCTGCTCGGAGTTGTGGTTGTAGACCACGTAGTTGTAGGTGAAGGTGCCGTCGTTGTTGTCGATGTGGTTGTAGGCGACGTGATACCAACCGTGGACGCCAGCGCCGCCCTCGTTGTCGTTCTGGACCTGGATCACGGAGACACCCGGGACCTCGGAGCGCCACGCGTAGAGCGGGCCTTGACCGACGTTGGTGGGGCCGTTGCCGTCGATGTTCGTCACGGAGACGACGTTGAGCTTGCGCCATGAGCCGTTGTTGGCTCCGTTGCCGGCCATCTGGTCGTGCTCGGAGATGTAGAGGCTGGAGCCGAAGTAGACGGCGCCGGCGTTCTGGCTCGGGTTGATGTCTTCCTCAGCGACCTGCAGGCGGCCACGGATGGCGCTGGGGCCTGAGGGGCTGCTGTAGGGGTAGGTGATCCGACCCGTGGTGGGGCTGATCTCGTGCTTCGGGCCACCGCTGGAGCCGTCGTTCAGGGACGCCCAGTAGGTGTCGGCGCAGCCGATACCGAGGGTGCTGCAAGGCGTGGCCTGGCAGCTGCCGCAGCCGGGCTCGCTCACTGCGCAGAAGCCGTGCTTGAGCCAGCTCTGGCCGATCTGCTCGAAGCGACCGTTCTTGAGGCGGTACATGCTCTGGCCGATGACGGGGTGGTTGATGTTGTTGGACTGCCACAGGACGGTCTGGTCACCGATGTTGCAGGACTGAGTCGCGAGGCTGTAGGCGCGGATGCCGTTGGCGGTGCCCCAGTAGCGGATGTCGTTGGTGTTGCCGCCGTCGACGCCGAGCTGGTGAACGACGATGTCGGGGCCGACCTGCGCGTTGGCGAGGCCAGTGAGGAGGAGGCAGGCCATCGCTGCCTTGGATACGAATTGCTTGATCTTCATGGGGAGTTTCTCTTTCAAACTGTGGGTTTCTGTTGAGCGCGATAGCGTGTCTTCCAGAGGCCACGCTGAGGCTCTCATCGATACATTGGGGCCCAAATGGCTCATGTCGAGCCGGTTCGGAAGCCCCTTACATTGTGTCCTATGCCGCAGGTTTCTGCGGAATATATGCCGTTTACCGGGCCCTCTCGGGGCCTGTGAACGGCGCTCAATCTAACCTCAATAGATGGATTGGGGGTTCTTCGTGTTCCGTAAGAGCGCTGTACGGGGACCGAATCAACCTTTTTGACGTCGTGAAGGGCGATTTAGCCGACGAGGGGCTCCAAAGAATCAGCCACCAAGATCTCAGGCTCCGCGTCGCCTCGTGGCCTCGCTCTGGAGCCGCTTCGCGCCGTCTTCGTCTCCTAGGCGCCTGGAGCACTCGGCCATGAGCTCCCAGGGGGCGGGGTCAAGCGGGGCGAGCTCGGCCGCGCGAGCGGCCTGGGTCTTGGCCTCCTCAAAGCGCTCCAAGCCCAAGAGCGCGCTGGCGAAGAGGAGACGGGTGCCCGCGTCGTCGCGCTGAGCGAGGGCGAGCTCGTACTGCGCAGCGCCCTCCTCAAGGCGCCCCATCTGACAGAGCATGCCCGCGAGGTTCTCACGCGCCTGGAGGGAGCGTGGGTCTGCCTCCAAGGTGCGCTGAAAGAGGGAGACCGCGCTCTCAGGGTCATTCGCCATCGCGCGCAGGACGCCGAGCATATAGAGGAGCTCTGCTGGCTCGCCCGCCTCCTCGATTCCAGCACGGAGGGTCTCTTCGGCGGCGGCGGGCTCTCCCTTCTGGTAGAGGAGGAACTCAGCGAGGTCCTTCCGCGAGTCGATCCGCATGGGCTCACGCTCGATCGCGCTGCGCAGCTCGCGCTCGTAGCCTTTGATGTCCCCGCGCAGGAGGGCGGCCCAGGCGAGGCGGCGCGCGTTGTTCGCGCTGGGGATGAGGGCCCAGGCATCGAGGAAGCTCGCGTCAGCCTCTAGCCGCTCGAGGAGCGCTGCGTTTTGCCTCGTGAGCGGCGCGCCGCTCTGTGGCCTCCACGCATCCCTCATGGCTTGGGTCGCCTCGAAGGAACCCGCTGCCTGGCCTTCGCGTACCTGGATCATCGCGCTGTGAATCCAGAAGAGTCCAAAGAGCGCGCTGCAGCAGAGGAAGGTGCGGCCGCTCCCCGTGAGGGCGCCAGAGGCCTTCAAGACGGAGGCCTGCATCCGCACGCTCTCACGTGTCAGGAGCCTGGCGCAGAGGAGCCCGATGAAGGCGAGGATGGCCGCGAGCCCGAGGGCGAGGAGGAAGGGGACCGCGCCGTAGAGGCCGCGGAAGGTGAAGAAGGCGGCCGCGAAGGAGAGGACCAGCACGAGCTCCTCGCCGCGCGAGAGCTCCCTCCAGCGCGCGAGCTTCCCTGTGGGGACCGGGTCAGCCTTGGCGTGGGCGGGACGGTCTGCTCTCGGGGCCTTGGCGACCTTGCCGAAGCCGAAGTAGAGGGCGTCCTTTGGGCAGACGCTCACGCAGTCCATGCACTTCATGCAGCCCGCGTCGATGACCTGCCCGTAGTCGCGGACCTCGGCAGCGACCTGGACGTTTGAGGAGCAGGTGGCGGTGCAGTGCCCGCAGCCCTCGCAGGCGTCCGTGACCCGGATGCGCCCAGGGGCGACCTTGTCCACGAGCCCGAAGAGCGCGCCGTAGGGGCAGGCGTAGGTGCAGAAGCCCTTCGCGCCGAGGAAGTACACGATCGCGAAGCCGCAGACGAAGAAGGTCAGGAGCGCGATGGGCCAGGGAGGGAAGGTGTCCCAGAAGCCTGTCGTCGTCCAATGCGTCCCGCCGTGGGAGAAGTCATCGCCGATCCACAGCCGGTAGGCGACAGGCCAGAGGAACATGTAGATGAAGGCGACAGCAGGCACGAAGAGCAGCGCGCGAGAGCGCAGCGGCTTGGGGCGGATCCCTACCTTGAGGAGCATCCAGCGGCAGAGGTCTTGCAGCGCGACGATGTGGCAGGCCCAGCCGCAGAAGAAGCGGCCGAAGATCGCAGTCAGCACGGTGCCGGCGATGAAGAAGACGAGGCCAGCGTTCACGACGGAGTGCTTGGAGTACTCCATCGCCTCAGAGGGCTCGAGGGGAGTCAGCGTCTCGCCCGTGTAGTACCAGTGCGCGATGTGCGCAGCGATCGCGACGTGAACGAGGACGAGCACGAGGGCGCGGACGCGGCCCGCTCGGGAGCGCGCAATCTGGGTCCCGGGGACCTTCTCGCGATCTTCAGTCGTACAGGAGCTCACGTCTCCTCAATGTTACTCCCCGCGGGGCTCGAGGCGCGGCTTGCCCATGAGGTACTGCCCTGGCCAGGGCTGATCGGGGTAGTCGTAGCGTGAGGCGGCGTGGAGCGTGAGGTAGGGGTCCGCGAGGTGGGGTCGAGCGAGGGCGCAGAGGTCGGCCCGGCCGGCGGCGAGGACGGTGTTCGCGTGGTCTGCGCCCTGGATCGCGCCCACAGCCATCACGAGGGCGTCGGTCTCGTGCTTGATGCGCTCCGCGAAAGGGACCTGGTACATGCGCCCGTAGACCGGCTCAGACTCGAGCGAGTTACCCGCGCTGGAGACGTCGATGAGGTCGCATCCGGCGGCGTGGAGCGCCTTCGAGATCTCTACGGCGTCGTCGACCGTCAGCCCCTCCGGGTGCCAGTCACTCGCGGAGATGCGGCAGGCGAGGGGCCGCTCCTTGGGCCAGGCGGCGCGGACGGCCTCCAAGACCTCCAGCGGGTAGCGCAGGCGGTTCTCAAGGGAGCCGCCGTACTCGTCGGCGCGTGAGTTGGAGAGGGGCGAGAGGAAGCTGGAGAGCAGGTAGCCGTGCGCCATGTGCAGCTCGACGAGGTCAAAGCCAGCCTCCAAGGCGCGCTCAGTGGAGGCGACGAACTCGTCGCGCACCCGGTCCATGTCGGCGCGGTCCATCTGCTTGGGCGCGGGCCAGCCCTCACGGAACGGCGTGTCGTCCGGACCCATCGTCTGCCATGCCCCGTCTGTGAGCGGCTCATCCTGGTTGTCCCAGGCGTGACTCGTCGAGCCCTTGCGCCCGGCGTGTGCGAGCTGGATGCCGATCTTGGAGTCGGAGCGCTCGTGACAGAAGTCGACCACGCGCTTCCACGCGGCGGTGTGCTCGTCCGTGTAGAGCCCCGCGCAGCCCGGCGTGATGCGGCCGTCTGCTGAGACATCCGTCATCTCCGTGATGATGAGGCCTGCGCCCCCCAAGGCGCGGCTCCCGAGGTGGACGAGGTGCCAGTCGTCGATGAGGCCCTCGGTCGCTGAGTACTGGCACATCGGGGAGACGACGATCCTGTTCTTGAGCTCCAGTCCGCCCACCTTGAGCGGGGTGAAGGCGGGCGGGGCGGGCACCCCGTCGCTGGCGAGCTCAGCGCCCTGGGACAGGCGGAACTCCTCGTCAGCCCTCGCGACGAGCTCGGGGTCTCGGAGCTTGAGGTTCTCGTAGGTGATGCGCTTCGAGCGCGTCATCAGGTTGAACTGGAACTGCGCGGGCGTCTGACGCACATACCGTCCGGCGTTCTCAAACCACTCGAGGCTGGTCTGCGCGGCCTTCTGCAGCTTGATCACATCGACCCTGCGGGACTCCTGATAGGCGGCGAGGGTGGCAGGGATGTCAGCGTCGCCGTGGGCGCGGAAGGCCTCGACGAGCGCGGTCGCGTCCTCCATGGCGAGCTTGGTGCCAGAGCCGATCGAGAAGTGCGCTGTGTGAGCGGAGTCGCCCAGGAGGACGATGTTCTCGTGCGCCCAGCGCTCGCAGCGCACGGTGGGGAAGGTGCGCCACATGGAGCGGTTCGTGAGCAGCTCGTGTCCCTCGAGCTCCTCTTTGAAGAGCTCGCTGCAGTAAGCGACCGTGTCCGCCTCGCTCGCGCTCTCAAGACCAGCCGCCTGGAAGGTCTCCTCGCGGCACTCGACGATCCAGGTCGAGGTCTCACGGTCGAAGGGGTAGGCGTGGACCGTGAACAGGCCGTGCTCGTTCTCCTTGAAGACGAAGGTGAAGGCCTCGAGGGGCTTGGTCGTGCCGAGCCAGCTGAACTTGCACTTGCGCCAGTCTGTGGAGGGCTTGAAGACGTCGGCGTGGCGCTCACGGATCGCGCTGTTCACCCCGTCGGCTGCGATGATGAGGTCGTAGTCGTCGTAGGGCTCGAGCTCATCGACCTCGACTCCGAACTCCAGCTCGACCCCGAGCTCTCGGCAGCGGTCGTGGAGGATGTTCAGGAGCTTCTTGCGCGAGAGACCGCAGAAGCCGTGCCCAGTGGAGAGCGCTCTCCCGCCTGGGTAGAAGGTCTCGATGTCGCTCCAGTAGGCGAAGTTGGAGCGGATCTCACGGAAGCTCTCGGCGTCGGCCTCCTCGAAGCCGGAGAGGGTCTCGTCGCTGAAGACGACCCCCCAGCCGAAGGTGTCGTCGGCCTGGTTGCGCTCGACGACGCGGATCTCTGCCTCAGGGAAGGCCTTCTTCAGGAGGATCCCGGAGTAGAGGCCCCCGGGGCCGCCGCCGATGGTGAGGACTCGCATGGCAGCCTCAATCCTTCCAGAACCGGGGGATGAGCGCGACGAGCAGGGCGTAGAACTCGAGTCGACCGAGGAGCATCAGGAGAGACATACAGACCTTACCAGCGGCGTGGAGCTCCTCGAAGGAGCCCGCAGGCCCGAAGCGATCGATCCCTGGCCCGATGTTCCCGAGACAGGTCCCGGCGGCGGCGACTGCCTCGAGCATGGTCATCCCACAGGCGGTCAGAGCGAGCGAGCCGAGGATCAAGGTGGCGGTCCAGAGCAGCGCGAAGTCGATGACGCTCGCGACGATGCTCTCGGGGACCGTCTCCCCGTCCATGTGCACCAGCGTGACGCGGCGAGGGCTCGCCGCGCGGCGCACAGCGCTGGCTGTGGCCTTCGCGAGGATCGCGATCCGCGCGAGCTTGATGCCGCCTGAGGTCGATCCCACGCAGGCGCCGGTCATGATCAACATGAGCAAGAGGGCGCGGGAGAGCTCATGCCAGCCGTTCCAGTCGGTGCTCGCGAAGCCGGTGCTCGTGCCGAGGCTCGTGACTTGAAAGAGCGAGTGGCGAAGAGCGGTCGAGAGGTCCGGGTGGTCTGCCCTGCCCAGCCAGGCGACGGCTGCGCTGAAGAGGAGGAGCACGCCGATGTAGAGTCGCCATTCGGTGCTCTTCCACATCGCGGCGACCATGCTCTTCGGGCCGCGCTTGAGGCAGAGCGTGTAGAAGGAGAAGGCGGTCCCAGCGAGGACCATCAGAGCGATCACGGTTCCCTGTACGGCCCAGTTGTCGTAGTGACCGAGGCTGTCACCGTGGTTCGAGAAGCCGCCAGTCGCCACCGTAGTGAAGGCGTGGAGGACCGCGTCCATGGGGGTCATCCCCGCGAGCCACAAGCAGCCGACGCCGACGAGGGTCAGGCCCAGGTAGACCCAGATCGTCTCGCGAGCGCTCTCTCGCGCGAGGGTCGTGCGCACGTCTGAGTCGAAGCCTGCGACCTCGCTCTGGAAGAAGTTCCTGCCGCCCATAGGCAGGATGGAGACGAGCAGGACGACGATCCCAGCCCCACCGAGCCACTGGGTGAGCGCGCGCCACAAGGAGAGCCCGTCGTTGAGCCCGTCGATCCGCTCACCGCTCAGGATCGACGCGCCGGTCGTGGTGAAGCCTGAGGCTGACTCGAAGATCGCGTCCGCGAGGTCAGGGATGGCGCCATCTAAGAGGTAGGGGAGCGCGCCAAAGATGACCGTCGCTGCCCAGCCGATACCGACCGCCGCCAGGGCCTCTCTGCGGTGGAAGTCGGCAGGTCTCTCGTCCTTCTTGCGACGGTTGCCGAGCCAGAGGAGGCCGCCGAAGAGGAGGGAGACAGCACCTCCGATCGAGAGCGAGCGCGCTCCGGCCTCTGGGCCCCAGCCGCTCGCAACAGCAGCGGCCGCGAGCTGGGCGATGCCCGTGATCGAGATCATGGCGCCGACGAAGGTGGTGACGGGGCGACGATTCATGAGGGAGAGTCCGTGTCTGCGGTGCGCTCGGGGGGGAGGTATCTGAGGAAGACGTCGCGCGTGTCGGCGATGTGTCGCTCGATGGTCTCGGTCTCCCATCCGCTGGTGTCGATCGGGGGGAGGCAGTCGGCCCTGATCTCGCCGCTGCGGATCAGCCAGGTGCCCATCGGATTCACCTCTTCGATGCCGCGCCAGATGATCGGATAGATGGGGGCGCGGGTGGCGATCGCGACGTGGAAGGGCCCCTTCTTGAACTGCTGGAGGCCGCCCTTGCGGGAGCGCGTGCCTTCGGGCGCCATCATCAGGGTGAGCCCTTCAGTCTGCAGTCGCTCGCCAGCGTGGGAGAGGCTCTCGATCGCGCGCTCGGCGTCGCTCCTGTCGACCTCGATCATCCCCAGCGCGATGAGGGCCCAGCCGATGCCTGGGATGCGGCGGAACTCGCGCTTGTAGGCCACGCAGGGCGCGGGCGGCGCGTAGGCGCCGAGCAACAAGAGGTCGATGGTGCTGACGTGGTTGAAGAGGAAGAGCTTGGGGCCGGGCGCCTCGAGGTGCTCCCGCCCGTGGAGGTCGACCCGCACGCCTGCCATGGCGAGGGGGACGCGGCCCCAGATCCGCACGAGGCTTTGGAGCCTCCGCCGGGTCCATGCCCTCGCGAAGATCGCGAGGAGGGCGATCATGGTCGCGGCGAGGATCGTCCAGAGGAAGATGGGGAGGAACACCAACGCGCCGCGCAGGCGACCGCCAGGGGGCGGCGGCGAGAACTCCGCCGCGGCGTCGCGCGCCTCGCTCGTGTCATCAAGGCCTCTGCTGGGGGTGTGGTTCAAACGATCTTGGGGCTGGCAGAGCGGAGGATGGGACGGCCTCCCGCTCTTCTCTGCCAGAGATCCTATGATGGGAGGCCCATGCTCTCGCTCCTCATCTTCGCAGCGCTCAGCTCTGATGGCTCTCCTGAGCCCAGAGAGGTCGATTTTTCGCGCGAGGTGAGGCCCATCCTCTCGGACAAGTGCTTCACCTGCCACGGCCCGGACCTGGCCGCCCGCAAGTCGGAGCTGCGCTTAGACACCCGCGGGGGCGCGCTGCAGGGAGGTCGCTCTGGGTTCCCGGCGGTCGTCCCCGGCGACCGCGACGAGAGCGAGCTCTGGGCGATGATCACCAGTGAGTTCAGCGGCGAGCGCATGCCGCCGGAGGAGAGCGGGAAGGAGCTCACTGCGGACGAGATCGAGACGCTCGGCCTCTGGATCGACCAAGGCGCAGAGTGGGCAGAGCACTGGGCCTTCGTCGCGCCCGAGCGCTCCCAGCCTGCGCCGCTCGCTGGGGATGAGTGGTCACAAGGGCCCATCGACGAGTTCCTCCTTGAGCGCATGCGCCAGGAGGGCTTCGACCCGGAGATGCCCGCCTCCAAGGCGAAGCTCCTGCGCAGGGCGAGCTTCGACCTGACCGGACTGCCGCCGACGCTCAAGGAGCTAGACGCCTTCCTCGGCGACGACGATGAGGGAGCCTGGGATCGCGCCCTTGACCGCCTCTTCAGCTCGCCTCGCTACGGCGAGCACATGGCTCGCTACTGGCTCGACGCGGCGCGCTATGGCGACACCCACGGGCTCCACCTCGACTCGCTGCGGACGATGTGGCTCTACCGCGAGTGGGTCATCAACGCCTTCAATCAGAACAAGCCCTTCGATGAGTTCACCATCGAGCAGCTAGCCGGCGACCTGCTCGAGGATCCGACGGAGGAGCAGCTCGTCGCGACCGGCTTCAACCGCTGCAACGTCACGACAGCCGAGGGCGGGCTCATCGCCGAGGAGTACCTCGTGCACTACGCCTTCGACAGGGTCGACACGACCTCGACGGTCTGGATGGGCCTCACGATGCGCTGCGCGAAGTGCCACGATCACAAGTTCGACCCCTTCAGCCAGAAGGAGTACTACGAGATGATCGCCTTCTTCCGCGGGCTCGCGGAGGAGGCCTCTGACGGCAACGCGATCATCGCGCAGCCAGCGATCCAGGCGGCGACGCCCGACCAGAAGGAGCGCTTCCAGGAGCTGGAGCTGGTCGCGGCCTCGCTCTCAGCGGAGCTGAACGGGCCGCTGCCTGAGATCGACGCGGCGCAAGGTGGCTGGGAGGTCGAGCGGGCGGCTCTACTGAGAGAGGTCTGGCAGACGCTCGCCCCGGTCGAGCTCTCGAGCCAGATGGGCTCCACGCTGACCTTGGGTGAGGACGGAGTGGTTCAGGTCTCCGGGGAGAACCCTGAGAAGGATGTGCATGAGCTCATCTTCGCCACCGAACTGGAGGGGATCCGCACGCTCCACTATGAGGGCCTGCCCGACCCGGCGAACGCCGCGGGCGGCCTCGGTCGCTCGGTCAACGGCAACGTGGTGATGACCGGCTTCGAGCTCGAGGCCGCGCCGCTGGACCCCTCAGCAGAGTTCAAGCCGGTCGCTGTCGCAGGGGTGCGGACGGGCTTTGCCCAAGCGAACTTCCCTGTCGCGAACGTGCTCAAGCCTGGGGCAGACACCGGGTGGGCGATCCACCCGAGGGTCAGCGACACACATGAGCTGATCTTCGCCCTCGAAGAGCCCGTGCGGCACCAGGGCGGCTCACGCCTCAGGCTGCGCGTGAAGTACGAGTCCGTCCACGGCAGGCACGTGATCTCACGCTTCAGGGTCTCTGCCGCCGCCATGCCAGAGATGTTCCCCGCAGAGCAAGGGCCGTGGCTGCAGGCTGGCCCTTTCGTCACCGCGACGGCAGCGGAGGCGAAGGAGACCGCGTTCATTGATCCTGCGGCGGCGCTGGACTTTTCTGCGCGCAGCGGAGCACCGGCCGCGCCCGAAGAAGAGCGCGGGACCGTTGTTTGGGTGGATGAGGAGCAAGGGAACGGCGGCACGACGGAGGGCCTCTGGGACTTCACCACGGAGGCCGAGGGCGCGCCGATCCACAGCGGAGAGACCTCGCGCAGGCAAGAGGGCGACGGGATCGTCCAGCACTACTTCCTTGGCGCCTCGCGCCCGCTCTACTTGAGCAGGGGCGACCGTTTCTCCGCCTGGGTCCACCTGCACCCAGACGACCCGCCGCAGGAGATCATGCTCCAGTTCCACGTCGCCGGGCACGGGAAGTGGGAGCACCGCGCCAAGTGGGGCGCAGACAAGATCAGCTGGGGCGGCGGCGCCGACGCGGACGTGGACGCGCACCGCCAGATGGGAGGCTTGCCGCCCACAGGCGAGTGGGTGCAGCTCGTCGTCGATCCGAGCGAGGTCGGGCTAGGGCCTGGCCACGCGGTGGATGGGATGGCCTTCACCCAGTTCGGCGGGGTCGCTCACTGGGACGACGCAGGGGTCGAGACGGGCGCTCCCTCTCTCGCCTTTGAGCCCTCGCTCTGGAAGCGTGTAGCCCACACCGACGGGGCGATACAAAGCTATGAGCAGAAGATCGGGGCGGTGTATCTCGCCCGTACGATCGACGCCGCGAGCCCGCGGGAGCACGACGTGCGCCTCGGGAGCGACGACGCCATCTGGGTGTGGCTGAACGGCAGAGAGGTGCACGCGAACGACGGCGCTCGCGGCGTCGCGGCCGACCAAGACAGCCTCACCCTCGAGCTCATCGAAGGGCGCAATGAGCTGCTCATCAAGGTCGTCAACGCAGGCGGCGCCTTCGGGAGCTACTACCGCCTCGCCAATGAAGAGGTCGGGAGTGAGACGGCTGAGCTCGTCCACGCGCTGAAGCTGCCCGCAGAAGAGCGCGACGAGGCGCAGGCCCTCGCGCTGCGGGACCACTTTCGCGCGACGACCTCCGCGGCCTGGCGGGAGCTGAAGGCTGAGGCAGAGGCCGCGGCGAGCGAGCGCGACAGCTTCAAGACGGGCTTCGCACAGACCATGATCATGCGCGAGCGCCCGGAGCCGCGTCCGACGCACATGCTCATGCGCGGCCAGTACGACCAGCCCGGTGAGCGGGTGTACCCCGGCGTCCCCGCGGTCTTCTCTGACCTCCCTGCTGGAGCAGAGGCGTCTCGCCTCGGGCTCGCGAAGTGGTTGGTAGACCCGGCGCACCCGTTGACCTCCCGTGTCATCGTGAACCGCCTCTGGCAGCAGCTCTTCGGGACGGGGATCGTGAAGACCTCTGGCGACTTCGGCTTCCAGGGCGAGTGGCCCAGTCACCCGGAGCTCCTCGACTGGCTCGCGGTGGAGTTCGTGGAGAGCGGCTGGGACGTCCAGCACATGCTGCGAGTGATCATGAGCTCTGCGGCCTACCAGCAGGACTCACGTGTGGCGCAAGTGAAGCACGAGCTGGACCCGGAGAACCGCCTCATCGCGCGAGGTCCGAACCACAGGCTCGACGCGGAGGTGATCCGTGACAGCGCCCTCTCCCACTCGGGTCTCTTGGTGGAGCGGCTCGGCGGCGCGAGCGTGAAGCCTTACCAGCCCTCTGGGATCTGGAAGGCGGTCGGCTACACCTCGAGCAACACCGCGAACTTCACGCAGGACTCGGGCGACGCCCTCTACCGGCGCAGCCTCTACACCTTCTGGAAGCGCACGGCGCCGCCGCCATCGCTCTCTACCTTCGACGCGCCGAGCCGTGAAGAGTGCTGCGTCCGGAGGGAGCGGACGAACACTCCGCTCCAGGCGCTCGTCCTCTTGAACGACGTGCAGCACGTCGAGGCCGCGCGCGCCTTCGCCGAGCGGCTCCTCGGCACGGACGAGAGCGAAGAGGCTCGCCTCGCGCGCGCCTTCCGCATGGCGACCTCACGGCAGGCGACGGGTGAGGAGGTCGTGATCCTCGCGTCCTTGCTCGAGGCGCAGCTTGAGGTCTACACCCAGGACCCCGCCGCTGCGAAGGCGCTCATCGAGGTCGGGGACAGCGCGCCTCGTGACGGCGTCGACGCGAGCGCGCTCGCAGCTTGGACCGTGGTGTCGAGCGCCGTCCTGAACCTGCACGAGGCGATCACCAAGGGCTGACATGAACCCCCTCCAAGAGAGACATGAGCTCCTCACCCGTCGCGCGCTCCTGCGCGGGGCGACCGGAGGAGTCGGCGCCGCGGCGCTCTCGTCCCTCTTGACGGGCGAGGCCAGAGCTGGAGAGGGCGGCGCGATGGGGGCGACCCACTTCCCGGCCTCTGCTAAGCGGGTGATCTATCTGCACATGTCGGGGGCGCCCTCCCAGATCGACATGTGGGACTACAAGCCGCTCCTCGAGAAGTACTACGACGTCGAGCTGCCGGACTCCGTGCGGCAGGGTCAGCGCCTCACGACGATGACCTCTGGCCAGGCGCGCTTCCCGATCGCGCCCTCGAAGTTTGGCTTCGCGCGACACGGCGAGACGGGATGTTTTGTGAGCGAGCTCCTGCCCTTCACCGCCGGCGTCGTCGACGACATCGCGGTGATCCGCTCGCTCTACACCGAGGCGATCAACCACGACCCGGCCATGACTTTCTGCCAGACGGGTCACCAGCAGCCCGGCCGCCCCTCTCTAGGCGCCTGGCTCTCCTATGGGCTCGGCTCCGGGAACCAGGACCTGCCGACCTTCATGGTCATGACCCCGAGCTGGACCGGGCGCAACGACGCCCAGGCCCTCTTCAGCCGACTCTGGGCCACCGGCTTCCTGCCGACGGAGCACCAGGGCGTCGCGCTGCGCTCACAAGGCGACCCGGTGCTCTACCTCTCGAACCCCGACGGCCTCGACAGCGCAGGCAGGCGCCGCCAGCTCGACGCCATCGAGCGCCTGAACGCCAAGCACGCCGAGGAGACCGGCGACCCCGAGGTCCTCGCGCGCATGGCCCAGTACGAGATGAGCTTCCGGATGCAGGCCTCGGTGCCCGAGTTGATCGACCTCTCTTCGGAGCCTGAGCACGTGAAGGCGCTCTATGGACCTGAAGTCGAGCGTCCTGGGACCTTCTCCAACTGCACCCTCCTCGCGCGTCGCATGGCGGAGCGGGGCGTGCGCTTCATCCAGCTCTACCACCGCGGCTGGGACCAGCACGGCAACCTGCCCTCCGACATCACCGACCAGTGCCGCGACGTGGACCAGGCTTGCGCTGGGCTCATCCTCGACCTCAAGCAGCGCGGCATGTTCGAGGACACGCTCGTCGTGTGGGCGACCGAGTTCGGGCGCACGGTCTACTGCCAGGGCGGCCTCTCTCGCGAGAACTACGGGCGCGATCACCACCCGCGGAACTTCACGATCTGGATGGCCGGCGGCGGGATCAAGGGCGGCGTGCAGCTCGGGAAGACAGACGACTTCAGCTACAACATCGTCGAGGACCCGGTGCATATTCACGACCTCAACGCGACGATACTGCACTGCCTCGGGATCGACCACGAGCGCCTCACCTACCGCTTCCGCGGCCGCGACTATCGGCTCACGGATGTCGAGGGCGAGCTCATCGACCAGGTGCTCGCCTAGCGCGGCGAGCACACGCGGAGAGCGCGCGCGAAGACCTCGATAGAGAGGCGCTTCGACTCGATCATCTCTCCGTCAACGACTACGGGCTGAACAGACTCGAACTCGATCTGCAGCTCCTTGTGCAGCTGATGTGAGACCCCACGCGCGGAGAGGTGCTTGCCGAAGAGCAATCGCGTGAAGAGGGAGAGGAGGCGGAGCCGCCCGGTGGGGGAGACGCGGACGAGGTCGAGGGCGCCGTCGTCGAGGAGCGCGTCCGGCGCGACGGGCATGCCGCCGCCAGCGTGGGGCGTGAGGCAGGCCATGCCGAGAGCGTCTCGCGTTGAGGGGGAGCCGTCGAGCGCTGCCTCGACGGGGCTCGCGTCTCCCCAGAGGAGCTCGCAGAGCGCGGTCTTGGTGTAGGGCATCTTGCCCGCGCCGCGTGCGGCGGCGGCGCGCAGCGTCACGCGGGCTGAGAGGCCCCAGCCGATCACGTTGATCGCGTGGCAGACGCCCTCGTCAGACTCGAGCCGTGCGACGTCTATCTCTCGCTTCGCCTCTCCTGCGATCGCCTTGATCGCGTCGTCCGTTCCCCGGATACCCAGGGCCGCCGCGAGGGCGTTCCCCGAGCCACAGGGCACAGGGGCCAGCGTCGGCATCGAGCTGAGGTGCGCGTCAAAGAGTCCGCTGACGGCTTGGTGAACGGTGCCGTCTCCCCCGAGGACGGCGAGGGTGTGAGCTGTGTCCAAGTCCAAGTCTGCGACGACCTCGCGCACTCCCTCGGGCCCCTCGCTCAAGACGACGCGCGCGTCGGAGTGGAGGGTGCGCAGCCGCTCGACGAGCTCAGGGGCCTTGCCGCTCCCTGCGGTGGGGTTCGCGACGATCACGAGGGCGCTCTCCATACGGGCAGGGTACTGTGAGCGGACCGAGGAGGTGTTCAATGGAGCTAGAGGAGCTGATCAATGGCGGCTGGGGTAGGCACGAGGCTGAGACAGAGGTCCTCGCCTCGGAGCTTGAAGAGCACATGGGGCTCGTCTCCGATCCAGGACAGGCTGCGGCGTTCAGCGCCCTCGCCTCGCACACAGTGGGAGAGCACCTGGGGGACTGGGCCCGCGCCGCGCGCCTCATCGAGGGGGCCATGCAAGGGCTCGCCGATGACCCTGCCCTGACCTCCTCCTTGATCCTCTTGGGCGTCTCTCGAGAGTTCGCCGAGGACTCAGCCGGCTCCGCTCAAGCCTTCGAACAGGCCCGCGCGCTCGCGGGGAACGACGCCCTCGTTGAGGTGCGCACGCGCCTCGCCCGCGCCTCTGCCTATATGGAGGTGGGGACGAAGGCCGACATCCTCAGCGAGTACCAGCGCGCGATGGATGTGGTAGGCGAGATGTCGAACACAGCGAGCGTCGACCGACTCGTCGCGATCATCTCCAACAACCTCGCGAGTCATCTCATGGAGCAGGCGGAGCTCTCGCAGGAGGAGGCGGATGGCATGCTCCATATCGCTGGTGTCGCGAAGGACGCCTGGAGCCGCGCCGGCGACTGGGTCAACCACGAGCGCGCGGACTACCTGATGGCGCTTGTCTGCAACCGCATCTCACGGTGGAGCGAGGGCCTCGCCGCCGCCGACGCAGGGCTCGCGACCATCGCAGCGCACGGAGAGGAGAAGATCGACGAGGCCTTCCTCCAGTTGGCGCGGGCGCATGCGCTC
The DNA here is from genome assembly GCA_022447405.1 of Planctomycetota bacterium. Lineage (GTDB taxonomy): Bacteria > Planctomycetota > UBA1135 > UBA1135 > JAKVCE01. The sequence continues at coordinate 26,089 of JAKVCE010000003.1, forward strand.
AGAGGCGCCGGCGATGAGGGCGCCGCCGCTCTCGCCTTAGAGGTGGCAGACGGCATCGCAGCCGAATGGGACGGGGGCTTGAAGGGCTGGTATGACTCGCAGCGCGAGCGCTCCCTCGAGGCGAAGACCTGGGAGCCCGCCTGAGTTAACTGTCGAGCGACTCGAGGAGCGCGCGGGCGTCGGCGTGAGCCGGGTTCATCGCGAGCACCTTCCTGAGCTCATCGGCCGCGTCTACCTTGCGGCCCAAGTCGCGCAGGGCGTAGGCCAAGTTGACGCGGGCGTGCTGGCTGGTCGGCTCGGCGCTGAGGTGCCGCTGGTACCAGCGCACGGCCTCTTCCAGCGCGCCGCTCCCGTGCAGCGCCCAGGCGTGCTGGAACTCCGAGTCGCGGTGACGCTCCACCCTCGAGTGCAAGAGCTCCAAGAGAGGGAGGGAGGCGGCCGCCTCCCCTATCCGCTGAAGCGCGGTGGCTTGCTCGTAGAGCAGGCGGATGAGCCAGTCTCCGTAGAGGCGGTTCCCTGGCTCAAGCTCGCTGGCGCGCACCGCGGGCGCGACGGCCTCCTCGCTCCTTCCGGCCTCCACGAGCGCCTTGGAGAGCCAGTGCTGGGTGACAGCCCAGTTGGGCGTGGAGGACGCGGCCTCTTCCACCAGTGAGACGCCCTCGTCGGCTCTGCCTTGGCGGATCCAGTGGAGCGCGAGGTTGATCTTCGCGTAGACGTTCTCCGGATTGAGCTCGAGGGCGCGCTCGTAGTGCTGGGCTGCGAGCTCCGGGTCCTTTACGTAGACGCTGCGCCCATAGTTCAGGTGTCCCTGGGACGTCGTCCCGAGGACGACCGCGCGACCCCAGAGCGTCTCCTCCGTCTCCCAGTGACGCGCGTTCACGTTCGAGACCAGGCCGAACCAGAGGCAGGCGCCAGCGAGCGCGACAGGTCGCGCAGGCTTCGGCAGAGCGGAGAGGGCCGCGCCCATGAGGACGCAGGCGAAGGGCAGGCTGATGAGCTGTCGGTAGTCCTCCGCGAAGCTGCGCATGGGCAGGATCGAGGAGGTCATGGAGAGCCAGCCGAAGTAGGCCAGGAGACAGAAGGAGAAGAGCGGGCGGCGGCGAGCTTGCGTGAGCGCTGCGTAGAGGCAGAGCGTGACGAAGGCGGCGCCAGAGAGCACGCCTGGTTCGAGCACGCCCGTCGCCGGGTCGATCGCCGGGAGCGGGGAGAGGTAGAGGGGGAAGAGGAGGTTTCGCGCGTAGTGGAAGAGGTGCACCCGCAGCTCGGTCAGCGGGTACTCGAACGGCGCGCGCTGGATCAAGAGCTGGTCGGCATCGGAGAAGCCGACGCCGTAGCGCACGAGGGCCAGGTAGCAGCCGACGAGGGCTGCGAGGGAGAGGGTGCGCCTCCAGAGCGTGCCGTCACTCAGTCTGCGTCGGCCGATCGTCAGCTCGTAGGCGAAGGTGACCACGGGGAAGAGCGCTGCGTTCTGCTTGGAGAGGAGCGCGAGGAGGAGGGCGAGGCCACAGCCGATCCACGCGAGCGCGCCGCCGCTGCGCGCGGCAGAGATGTAGCAAAGGAGCGCGGAGAGGAGGAACACGAGCGCCAGGAGAAGGTCTCTGTTGGAGACGTAGTTCACCGCGACGCCAGCGACGGGGTGGACCGCGAAGAGCGCGGCGGCGGCGAAGGCTAGGCCGCTCCCTGGGGGCTCTTCGCCCGCTCCTTGCACGGCGCGCTGGAGCGCGCGCGTCAGGTAGAAGACGAGGAGCGCTGCGAGGATGTGCAGGACAAGGTTCCCTGCGTGGTGCGCCACGACCGGCTCGACGTCGAGCGGTGCGGCCAGCGCGCGTGTCAGCGAGAGCGTGAGCGGGAGCAGGGGGCGGTACTGGACGAGGTGGGGAAGGGTGGCCATCGTCCCCGGGTCGGAGAAGTGTCGGGTGAGCGGCGAGACCTCCTCAATCCCAGGGTTGTCGGTGGCCCTGAAGAAGTCATCGAGGTGATAGCCAGCGCTCATCGCGCGCCAGTGCGCGCCGACGGCCAAGAGCGCGATCGCGAGGAGGGGGAGCGCGCGAGAGCCGACTCCGGTCTTGGGGGACACACTCATCTCGCATTGCACGGTAGCACTGCACGAGATTGGCGGCCATGAGGCGAAGATGCAGGTGTCTGGGGGTAGACTTTTTGTGACATGAGACGCGCCCACATCGCCCTTACGACGACATGCCTCTGCCTCGCGAGCTGCTCTAGCGAGGCGCCTGAGCCGAGCGGTGAGCCTGCCGCGTCTGCGGCTGAGGAGCCCTGGTTCGTTGAGGTCGCACAGGAGCGTGGCCTCACCTGGGAGCACTTCAAGGGGGAGGAGGTGCGCTACTGGTTCCCAGAGATCATGGGGCCGGGAGTCGGCGTCCTGGACTATGACCGAGACGGGGACATGGACCTCTACCTCGTCCAGTCAGGTGACCTGAGCCAACCAGAGGGCGCGAACGCCGGCAACCGCCTCTTCGCCAATGACGGGCAGGGGCGCTTCGAGGATGTGACCGACTCCACCGGGGCGACCGAGCGCGGCTACGGCATGGGGTGCGCGTGCGCTGACTATGACGGGGACGGCTGGACCGACATCTATGTGACGAACGTGGGGAAGAACGCGCTGCTCAAGAACGGCGGGCCTGGAGGCGAGTTCAAAGAGACCGCGAGCGCCGCTGGCGTGGACGATGACCGCTGGGGGACGAGCGCGGCGTTCATGGACATTGACAAGGACGGCGACCTCGACCTCTTCGTCGTGAACTACCTGAACTGGTCAGAGTCCGTCGAGCTGAACTGCATGTCTGCCTTCGGGGACCCTGACTACTGCCACCCCAACAACTACAACTCGCCGGCTACAGACGTCCTCTACGAGAACAACGGGGACGGCACCTTCAGTGACATCACGACCAGTTCGGGCGTCTATGAGGCCTTCGGGAACGGGCTAGGTGTGGCGCCCGGAGACTTCAACTCCGACGGGTTCATGGACATCTATGTGGCCAATGACATGACGGCCAACCAGCTCTGGATGAACCAGGGTGACAAGACCTTCAAGGAGTCTGGGCTCCTCGCGGGCTGCGCGGTGAACGGCGAGGGCGCGGCTGAGGCGGGCATGGGGGTCGTCGCCTTCGACGCCGAGAACGACGGGGACCTCGACATCTACCTGACCCACCTGCGCGAGCAGACGAACACGCTCTATATCAACCAAGGTGGCGGCTTCACGGACAAGACCTCCATCGTCGGGCTCGCTGGCCCCAGCTTGCGCTTCACGGGCTTCGGCACGGGAGCAGCAGACTTTGATCAGGACGGTGCCTTAGACCTCTACGCAGCGAACGGTCGCGTGGGGAAGTGGCGCCCGCAGTTCCTCGAGTCGGACCCGTACGCTGAGCCTGACCAGGTCTACCGCGGCGTCGGAGCGGGCCGCTTCAAGGAGGTCATGCCGCAAGGTGGGACCGCGGAGCCCTACTACGCGAACAGCCGCGGCATGGCCTTCGTCGACACGGACGGTGACGGTGACCTTGACGTGGTGGTGGGGGACAACCACGGGCGGGTGCGCTTGCTCGAGAACGTCGCTCCAGGACAAGGGGAGTCTGTCCTCTTGGAGGTCGTTGAGGCGAGCGGCGCGCCTGCTGTGGGCGCGAAGGTGACCCTGAGCGCGGGTGACTTGACCCTGGTCCGCTCCGTGCAGCCGGCCTTCAGCTACTGCTCAAGCAGCGACCCCAGGGTCCACTTCGGGCTCGGGGACTACGCGGGCGCGATTGACGTCCGCATCGACTGGGCAGATGGTGAGACCACGTCGCACGAGGGGCTCGAGCGCGGCAGCCTGGGACCCATCTCGCGCTGACCTGCTCCCCTGATAGCGCGCTCTCAGGGGAAACGTCGATTGGGGAGTCCTGCCATGGCTCTATAGCCACGCGACTTAGAGGCGTTGGGCGTTGATGCCGTAATTACGGCTAAAACCACGAGTTTGGATTGCCCTTTGTCGCGCCTAGTCTCCTCAAGGCTCGTCACGTGACTCTTGGCTCCTTGTCGCACGGTGGGCTGGCTAACCGCCCCTCTCCCCAAGAGGGGTCAACAAACACACAAGAAGAAAAACACCATGAAGAGCACCGTCCCCCCGCGCCTCTGGTGCGGCATCGTCCCTTCCACCCTCGCGCTCCTCGCGCTCACCTCGCCTGCAGCTGCCCAGCTCGGCGGCGTCAAGGCTCCGGGCAAGCACAACCCTACGCCCGCAGGAGGCAGCCAAGCGCTCGGCTCAGGCTGCGGTGGGGGTGACACGAGCGGTCTCCTGATCCCGCTTGATTCGACCTTCAACGTGGTCGAGTTCACGGAGGGCTTTGATCTCTCTGGCCAACCCTGCTATCGCAACGACGACGGCTACACGGCAGAGCTCTCGCTTCAGTTCGATTTCGAGTTCTTTGGGCAGACGTACAACAGCTTCTATATCAACAACAACGGCAACATCAGCTTCGGTGGTGGTTACCAGACGTACTCTGCGACTGGCTTCCCGATCGATAACTATCCGATGATTGCTCCTTTCTGGGGTGATGTGGATACGACCTCGAGCGACGATGGCGCAGGTGTCGTCTACTATCGTTCTGATCCGAACCGTCTCGTCATTACTTGGGACTCCGTTGGTTATTACTGGGACCAAACGGATAAGCAGAACACCTTCCAAGTCATCCTGACCGATGGGAGCGATCCCCTCATCGGCCTCGGGAACAATGTGTGCTTCTCCTATGGTGACATGCAGTGGACGACAGGTAGTGCATCTGGCGGTGAAGGCGGCTTCGGCGGCGTCCCCGCCACTGTCGGCGCCAACAAGGGCGACGGGATAGATTTCTTCAATGTGGGTCGCTTTGATCACCCTGGCGATGTCTATGACGGCCCGGAAGACGCAAACGATGGAGTGGACTGGCTCGACAACCGAGTCATCGCGTTCAACACCGGTGAAGAGAACACGCCACCGATCGTGGTGGACAGCCCAGAGGGGTGTGTGAGCGGCTTGGCTGGCGAGTCGATCACTGCTTCCTTCACGGTGATCGGCCCTGAGGGCGATCAGAGCGTTGACTGGTCCATCGTCGAAGACGACTTCCCCCAGGGGGCTGACTTCGATTACGGCGAGACGATCTCTCCTGGCACGACTACGGTCACCATCACGTGGAACACGACCTCATATGACGTCGGAGAGTATTGGTGCCAGATTCAATTCACCGATAACGGAAATCCGCCCCTGACGACCTCAGCGGAGGCCTGCTTCTCAGTTGAAGGTACGGAACATGACAGCGCTCTCGGCGAGGCAGGTCAATTCAACGTCTACTCCACGCGGCAGTTGACTATTGAAACCTCGTCGGTCTCTGGCCGAATCGGAGCGGAGAAGAACTTCTTCATCTCCGAGGCGTCCATCGCCACTGGGGACGTCCCTGCTGATGTGGACTCGATGGCCAGCGGTCGCGTCGTCTGGGCTGCGAACGGCGTCCTGAACAACGGCAACATCGTCGCAGAGCTTCACCTCGATCACCTCGAAGACACCTTCTACCTCGCGAACTCCACCCAGGAGCCGCGGATCGATGAAGAGGCCTGGGATCATGAGTCGATGAGCGAAGAGCTCATGATGAGCTCCGCCACCTATGGCGCGATGCTCCCGACCGGGGTCGTCACCGAGGACGGGTTCGGGAACCTGATCATGACCGGCAGCGGGGCGAACCCGGAGATCTTCCTCGTGACGGACCAGCAGCTTGAGGACGCGAGTCACATCTCCGTGAGCGCTGACCCCGACGCGAACGTCCTCATCAACGTTGAGGGTGGGCACGTCTCGCCGTCGAACTTTGGCTTCGAGGTCCATGGGACCTCTGCCAACAGAATCCTCATCAACCTGTTCGAGGCGTGGCACGTCAGCTTCTCCAACACCAACCTGAACGCGAGCCTCTTCGCTCCGGAGAGCGGCGTGTTTGTCAGCAACATCAGCGTGTCGGGGAACATCGTCGGTCGCTGGGTCGAACTCCTGAACATGGACGCCCAGGGCGACCTGCTCGTCGGTTCGATCCCCTCGACAAACGACTTCACCTACTCGCTCCCGATGCAGTCGCTCGAGGACACCCTCGCTCACAACCTGGTGGTGCTCCCGCTCGTGCTTGGGGACAAGGTGAGGGTCGACCGCGAGGAGGTCTCTGGTAACGACTCGTTCCAGGTGGCCTTCGAGAACTCGAAGACTCGAAGCTATCGAGCTGAGAAGGTCGCGAGGATCACGTTCGGGAACGGGTTCAAGCCTGAGCACGTTGAGCTCGCTGACAACCTCGACCTCCCCGTCCACTTCCTCGAAGACGGGCCGCTCGGTGGTGACGACCTCATCAGCCTCCGGCGTGAGGGCGTGGACACCTCTCGTCGAGGTGTGCATTTGCTCGAGCTCCTTGAGAATGACCTCGCGGGCACCTCAGGGATCAACGCCTCGTCCTTGCGCATTGTCAACGCTCCCCAGCACGGGGTCGTTCGGACGATCCCGGGCACCGGCC
>JAKVCE010000030.1 GCA_022447405.1 Planctomycetota bacterium
AGGAACATGGCGAAGCTCAACGCGGAGGCCATGCGCGAGTTCTCCAAGATGGGGACCGAGTCTCTGCAAGACACGCCGACCGTGATCTGGAAGCCCATGATGGCTTCCTACATGGCCGGTCAGGGCTTCCTCTCTATCGGACGGAGGCATCTCAGGCGCGCTGAGAAGATCCGTGACCCGAACATCGCCTTGGAGCGCGCCTTCAGCTCGCCGCCCCTCTCGATGGAGCAGGTCCTGCACCCGGAGAAGTACTGGGTGCCCGAGGAGCGAGATGACCCGATCGAGGTCGTCCGCTCGACCTCCGAGCTGCCGGAGGGCTGGAGCGTCCAGACGGAGGACGTCTTCGGAGAGCTCCAGCTCGCCCTCGTGACCGAGCTCGCTGACGGTGGCATGAAGATCGACTTCTCGAACCCGATGTCGATGATGAGCATCAAGTACACGAACTCCGCCGCAACGGGCTGGGGCGGTGACTCGGTCGCGCTCCTCGCCAAGGGCGAGGGTCGCCTGCTCCACCTCGTGACGGTCTGGGACAGCGAGGAGGAGGCAGAGGAGTTCGAGCGCACCATGACGATCGTCGTCGAGAACACCCTGAAGGAGGGCCTCGCGAAGCTCGCCGGCGAGGGCGGCGCTCACGGCGTACGCATCATGCCCGGCGCGACGGGTGAGGAGCGCGTGCTCGTCACATGGGCTGCTCCTGAGGCAGCGGAGGGAGAGATCGAGGCGGTCATCGACGCCTTGAAGTGGACGAGCGCCGCGCCCGCTGAAGAGGCGGGCGAGGACGGCTGAGGAGCCCTCAGCCGAAGGGGCGCTTCTTTGTCCGCTTGCGGGTGGGGAGGCCGCCCGCGATGCGTCCGTTGAAGAAGAACACGCCCTCGACCCTGTCGCCCGGGCGCGGGTTCGGGAGCCCCGCTTGCTCCAGATCCCACGGGCTCACGAAGAGGTGCAGGGCCCTTGAGGGAGCGTCCACCCGCAAGATGTCAACGTCCCGCCCGGTGAGCGGGTTGCGGATGTGGCGAACCTCTTGGATCCGGAGCGAGACCTCGTTGCACCCTCCTGGAGAGCCCGCGCCTCCGAGAGGCTGGATCCACGCGCCAGCGTCTAGGTCGAGGATGTTCGGGTCCCTCACGCCATCGTTCGGTCCGAGGTAAGAGATGTCGACGGCGAAGCCAGAGACGCTGACCGCGAGCACGTGACCTTGAAGGAGGCGCTCTGGCAGGCGGCGCGCGTCGGTGAGGTAGGTGGAGAAGAGGTAGGCGCCGTCATCGGCTGTCTCTTCCCCTAGAGCACGGATCGGCGGGTCGGCCCATCCGACGAGCAGGACGTCGAAGGGCGAGTCCGGGACGTGGACGAGGTCACGGAGCGCGACCCGCAGCCGCGAGTCCTCCCGATACCAAGGCAAGAGCGTCCAGTGATCGCTCTCCTCCTCGCGGTCGAGGCGCAGCTCCAACCCGCCAGCTAGGGGCAGGCGGTAGTGCTCTCCCTCAGGCCCGCGCCAAGGGACGCTCTCGCCCTCCGCGAGGACGCGCTGGATGATCTCTGCCTCCTGGGCGTCAGGGGGGAAGCCGATGCATTCGAGGAGGAAGTTCACGGTCGGGTTCGCAGAGCAGCCGCGAACGGGTGATCTGATAGCATTCGAAGCGGGCAGATCTCAACCACCGGGTCGCCCTCCGTACCTGCGCCAGCTTCCCAGGCGCGCCTCGCCCATGATGCAGCTCGAAGAGTCCGACCGGACGCGCGTCCTCGCCGAGATGAGCGGAGCCCTGCGCTCCGAGCTGGGGGCGAGGACAGCCTATGCCTCACTCGCTTGGCGGCTCTCTGGGACTGAAGTCGAGGGCGTCCTCCGCCGGATGCACGCGGAGGAGGATGAGGCCATCGAGATCCTCTGCGGGCTCCTCAAGCGGGCGGGCGTGAGCCCCAGGCGATGGAGCCTGAGGCGTTGGGCCGCTGCCTGGGGCCTCACCTTCGCGACCTACCTCACTGGCGCGCGCTTCGCCTTGCGGACCTGCGGTGAGGCTGAAGAGGCGGTCTCAAGGTGGTACCGCGAGTTCGAGCGGATCTTCGCTGAGGTCGGCGACAAGGAGTCAGCGGAGCAGTTCGCTCGGCTGTCGAGGCTGAAGCAGCTCCACGCGCAGACCCTCGACACTTGGGTCGAGAATCTGCCGAGGGCACGCTGATAGACTCTGCCCATGGCTTGGATCAGGACCGTGCCGCCTGAAGAGGCAGAGGGCTCACTCAAGGACCAGTACGAGGCCGCCGTAGCGCGGGCTGGGAGGGTCTACCAGATCGTCCAGAGCATGAGCCTCGCGCCGGGGATCCTCGACGCGTCGATGAAGCACTTCGGCGCGATCGCCCACGCGCGCGATGGGCTGAGCCGCTCCGACAGGGAGCTCGTCGCGGTCGTAGTGAGCGTCGCCAACGAGTGCCACTACTGAATGCACGCGCACGCCGCAGATCTCCGTGCTGAGATCGAGAGGGGGGGAGAGGAGCGAGACGCCGCAGCGATCAGCGAGGCGGTCCTCGAAGGTTGGCGAGGCGCCTCCCTCACGGAGCACGAGCGCGCGCTCTGCGCTTACGCGGAGAAGCTGACCCGTTCTCCCCAAGAGATGACGGAGGCGGACATCCTCACGCTTCGCGAGGCGGGCCTCGACGACGTCTCCATCCACGACCTCATTCAGGTCTGCGCCTACTTCAACTACATCAACCGCATCGCTGACGCTGTCCACGTCGACCTGGAGCCGGAGATGCCCCCTTACCCTGATCCCAGCGCCTAGCGCTTGGGCGCTAGGAGCGACTGAAGCGCAGGTCGCGGATGTTCTCGATCGCGAAGTCGATCGAGGACTCTTTCTCCACGTCGATCAGGCGGCCGGTCCCCTTGAAGGGGTTGAAGATCAGCGCGCCTGAGATGACCTGACCGTCCTTGAAGTGGACCGTGACTTTGTCAGCCGTTTGGGCGTTCAGGAGCATGTCGTAGATCTTTTCGGGGACGAGGGTCTTGGTGGTCGTGGTGGTGCTCATGGGGTGAGGATCTACTCAGGCAGTGGGGAGTGGGTCAGGGAGTGCGGCGGAGAGGTGGGGGAGGAGCAGGGATGACCAGGTCTCGAAGTTCGCGCCGCTCTCCGCCAGGCGAGCGAGCTCTTCGAGGGAGGTCCAGTCACCCTCCAGTTGATCGGTCTCGCGGACGCACGCGTCGCCCTCGAGCTGAATCACTTGCACGAAGCCGACGTGGACTGCGCCCACTGGGTTCGTGTCGTCATTGAGGACTCCGAGTGGAGCGGAGGTCCATGTCCCGTCGACATTCAGCTCCTCTTCTAGCTCCCGCGTCGTCGCGGCAGCGATCGGGTCGCGGGGACCTTCAGAGGGGAGGTCGATGGGGTTGATGTGTCCGCCGATCCCGATCGAGAGCTTGTCGTGCAGGCGCGCTTCGCCACCCTTCTTCAAGCGGCGGACGAGGAAGACGTCACCGCCGCGCATCAGCGCGGTGTAGGGGATGATCTGCTTCCAGGTCGGCTCGACCTCGGCGCGGGCGCGCTCCACGAAGAAGCCATGTTCGACGACCGCTTGCTGGAAGCTCTCTAGAGAGCAGTCCTCCCCGAACGGCACGAGGCCGTGCGGGTAGCTGTCGGGGAAGAGGTCTCCCCTGGGGACGACGAATACAAACTCCATGGGTGCGCGGTGGGGAGGGAGCGCGCCGCGAAGTGCGGTTTGACTCCTCCTTCTTGGGTTTGAAGGGACAGCGCTCCAGGGGACGAAATCCTGACTCAGCTCATGGGTTGGGGTGCCCTTTCAGCCGCGCCAGAGGGGTCTCGCGGGGATGCTCTCTCCCTTCTTGGGGACGATTCTACGTGAATCCCCAAAATCGTCAAGATCATGTATGCAATGCAAGTACCTAGTACAAGATGTTGTATATCGCTCGCCCTGATTTGGAAGAGGTAGGGGACGTGAGAGGCCCTGTAAGCCGGGTCCTGTGGCCCCCTCTCGGGGGTCGACGATCATTTCTCTGGGATCGACCTCGCGGCCGACCTCGAACGACCTACCCGGAGGGCCAATGCGCGGGTCATCGCTAGCCCTCCCTATTTGGTCTTTCACCGGGTGGGGTTTGCCCTGCCAGCCCTGTCACCAGGACTGCGGTGCGCTCTTACCGCACCATTTCACCCTTACCTGCAGGGAAACGAGTCTCCTCGCAGGCGGTATCGTTTCTGTGGCACTTTCCCTGGCCTCGCGGCCGGTTGCCGTTAGCAACCACCCTGACCCGAGGTGCCCGGACTTTCCTCCCGGGGGAGACCCCCGAGCGATCGTCTAGACCTCTCACGTCCGAAAGGATGGTATCACTTCAGCCTGAGGCGCGCGTCGTGCGCGGCATGTGAGGCCCAGAACGACACAATCCACCATGAGAAGCATCTCAAAGACCCTCTCCTGCATCGGGATCCTCGGACTCTTGCTCACCCAGGCCAGCGCGGCGGGTCTCGACGAAGAGTTCGACAAGAAGCGCAAGGCCTTCGAGCGCGTCGCGGTCTCAGGGACACCCGCCGAGCGCGAGCGCGCGCTACAAGAGCTCGTGGGGACAGAGGAGCCGCTGGCCGTCACCGTCCTGAGCGGTGAGTTCGCTCGGGCAGCGACCAAGCTGCGCAAGGCCGAGGAAGAGCTGGTGCGGGTGCGCTATCAGCTCGACCGGAAGCGGACCCTGCTCCTCACCCTGCAGATGAGGGCTGAGCGTGATGAGAGCCTCAACGAGAGCGTCGCAGCGCAACAGCAGCGGATCCGCGACCTCGAAGCTCAGGTCGAGCGGCACCAGGGAGTCGTTGAAGAGATGGACCCCTGGATCGAGTCCATGGGGGCGGGGGCCTCCGGCCTCTTCGCCTCCCTAGGCTCGAAGGCGAAGTCCGCTCGCAAGGACCTCTGGGAGACAGCGGAGGAGGCGGCGGAGCTGAACCAGCGCCTCGCTGCGGTAGAGATGTTGGGCTTCGTCGGCGCTGAGGGGACGGCGGTCGATATGCAGAAGCTCATCGCCGACCTCGGCAAGGAGCGCTCCTCAGAGCGGCGCAAGCTCCCGAAGCTCCTGATCGATGTGCGCAAGATGGAGGCGCGCATGCAGAAGGAGCAAGAGCAGAACGACGGCCGCGGCTCCGCCGCGACCATGCAGCAGTATGAGCGCGCTAAGGCGGAGGCGGTCAGCGTCCAGCGCGCCGTGGTGGAGCTCGCGCGGGTCATGGAGGCCTGCGTCGACGCGGGCGGCCGCGCGCTCAAGAGGGAGGAGGGCCCCCTGCTCGAGCGCGCCCTCTCCGCGCTCTTGAAGGCGCAGAAGAAGGCGAAGGGAGACGCGCGCCTCAGGACCTTGGAGATGATCGCGAGCTCAGGGAGCGCTGAGGTCGTGGCCGCGCTCCGCAGCTTGCTTGAGAAGGAGAAGGAGCCCGTGGTGAAGGGCAAGGTGATCGCCGCCCTCGCGGCGACCGGTGACACCGAGCTCAGCCCTTGGCTCCTCGAGACGGCCCTCGCGGACGAGAGCTGGCAGGTGCGGAGCAGGGCGATCGCTGCCCTCGCCACCCTGCGGGTCCGAGACGCGATCCCCGCGCTCATCGAGCGGCTGAGCAACGCTGAGGGGAGGGAACTCACGGACTGCGGAGAGGCGCTCACCTCTCTCACGGGGATGAACTTCCACGGGAACAAGGAGCTCTGGCGCCGCTGGTGGGCGGACAACTCCGACGGCTTCGTTGTGCCCGAGCTGAAGGAGGAGAGCGACGCGAGCGCTGCGGCCGAGGAGACCGTCGGCGTCACCTTCTTCGGGATCCGCACGGACAGCCGACGTGTGATGTTCGTCTTAGACCTCTCGGGTTCGATGAACTTCGCCATGGTCCCGCGCGACAACCCTGACGACGACCCGCAGAAGCCCTACGACATGCCTCGCAAGGACGAGTTCTCGCGGCTTGACGTCGCCAAGACCGAGCTCATGCGCGCCCTCGGTGGCCTCGACGAGGGCTCGATCTTCAACATCGTCATGTATGCGAGCGATGTGTGGACCTGGAAGGACGACCTCGTGGAGATGGAGGAGGACACGCGTCCCAAGATCTCTGAGTTCCTGGACAGCTTGGAGGCGGTCGGCGCGACCAACCTCTACAGCGCCCTCGAGGTCGCCCTCGACATCTCCGGCGCGCAAGCCTCTGAGAAGTGGCAGGAGCCCGAGATCGACACGATCTTCGTCCTGAGCGACGGCCGCCCCTCGGTCGGTTTGAGCACGGATCCGGACGAGATCCTCGCCTTAGTGAAGGAGCGCAACGAGGCCGCCGGCATCACGATCCACACGATCGGACTCTCAGGCGCCCAAGACGCCTACCTCATGCGCAGCCTTGCCGAGCAGAACGGCGGCACCTACGCTGCCCGCTGAGCATGAGCGAGCTGGAATCATTCGCGACCTACCTGGAGCTCCGCGAGTCGGACGCAGAAGGAGATGTCTCTGCGGGGTTGAGCCACACCGCGGAGGGGCTCGTGCTCTTCCACGTCCTCGAGGTCGCGGCGCGCGGGGAGCCCCAGGGCATCGTCGCGGTCGTTCATGACGCCGCCGATCACGGGGGCCGCTATGAGGGGCTCGCCGCTGTCCTCGCAGAGCGCGGCTTCGCGGTCGCCCTGCCGGACATGCGCGGGCACGGGAAGACAGAGGGAGCGCGCGGACACTCTGCCGGGCGAAAAGAGGTCGTGAGAGATCTCGACGAGGTCCTGCAGCACCTCGCCTATCGCCTCGTCGGCGCGCCAAAGACCCTCATCGGTGTCGGGCGCGGCGCGCTGCAAGCGCTGGCCTTGTGCGCCGACAGGCCTGGGCTCGTCGAGCGCCTCGTCTTGGTGGCGCCTGAGCTCAGCCCCAAGCAGTCTCTCCCGGAGGCCAAGAAGGGCTTCCTCGGCAAGATGCTGAGCAAGGTCGGCCCAGAGGCGGAGGGCAGCTTGGGGAGGAGCGCTCAAGAGATCAGCGCTGATCCTGACGCAGCGCAGGCGTGGTCCTCAGACGAGCTCGTCCACGACATCGTCACCCTGAGGGCGGGCGAGGAGTTCGCGCGCCTCGCCCAAGGCGCAGATGACCTGCTGCGCGGCGCGGGCGTCCCTGTGCTCGTCATGCTCGGGGGAGAGGACGCCGTCGGCGCCACGGAGTGGCCCGCTGCTGCGGCGCAGGACAACGTCGAGGTGAAGTCCTACCCCGCGGGGAGGCACCACCTCTTCCATGACGCCACGCGCGACGAGGTCACAGCCGACCTCTTAGCTTGGCTCACGGCCTAGCTGGGCTCGCCGGACTCGAGCCAGTCCCTCAGGAGGACCAGCGCGCTCCAGCTGTCGCGGCGAGCCTTCATGTCCTCACCGTGGAAGCCAGCCTGGTGCAGGAGGTCTTCGGCCTCTCGCGTCGTCAAGCGCTCGTCCCAAGGAATGACCGCGGCGTCCACGAGGCGAGCTTGCAGTCGCTCGATGAACCCGCGCACCTCCTTGGCGCGGCCGCCCTCGGTGCTGTCCATGTTGAGGGGGAGGCCGACGAGGACCGTGCCCGCGCTGCGCTCCTCTGCGAGCTCGTAGATGTGATCGATCAGCTCCTCGCTGTCACCTGGCCCGTGCCAACAGTCCAGGGGCCACTGCGCGGTGCGCAGTGCGTCCGTCGAGGCGAAGCCCGTCTTCTTGCTCCCGTGGTCGACGGCGATGACCGCGGCCTTCGGGCTCAAAGGAGCTCCGGGGCCTCGTCGCCCAGGCGATCTACGATCCGCCGAACCTCTTGGGCGCGGTCAGCGGGGCAGACGAGGGTCACCCCAGCAGAGCGGACCACGACGAGCCCTTCGACGCCTAAGAGGGCGACGTGCTCCTCACCCTCCGAGAAGACCGTGCAGTCGCGGGAGTCCTCGGCGAGGAGCTTGGCGCCGCCTGCAGCGCAGTTCCCGTCCTCGTCCGCGCCTAAGACCTCAGGGAGGCTGGGCCACGCGCCGAGGTCGCTCCAAGGCCAGGAGATGGGGAGCACGCGGACGTTGTCGGCGCGCTCGAGGATGGCTTGGTCCACCGGGAGCGCGGGGGCCTCAGCGAAGTGGGCGGCGACGTCACCTGCGTCCGCGCCGCGCTCTATCGCCTGAAGGATCTCCGGCGCGTGCGCTCGGAACGCCTCCAAGATGACCTCGGCTCGCCACACGAACATCCCTGAGTTCCAGAGGAAGGTGCCAGCGCTTATGAACTCCTCCGCTCGCGCCTGCTCCGGCTTCTCTACGAAGCGAACGACCTCTAGAGGCTCGTCGCCGGCGCCTGTCGTGTCGGCTTCGATGTAGCCGTAGCCAGTCGCTGGGTACGTGGGCTTGATCCCGAAGGTCACGAGGACGTCCTCCTTGGCGGCCAGCTCGATGGCGGCCCTCATGGAGGCGCGGTAGCTCTCGTCATCGGGGATGACGTGGTCTGCAGGGAGCACGGCGAAGACCGCCTTCGGGTCGCGGCGTGCGACCTCCACCGCGGCCCAAGCGACGCTCGCCGCCGTGTTCCTCCCGACGGGCTCGGCGAAGAAGTTGGAGGGGGGGAGCTCGCCGAGCTCGGCTTGGCAGCTAGCGCTGAGCGCTTGGGAGGTGAGGACCATGACATGGTCCGGGTCTACGAGCTCACCTTGGCGCTGCAAGGTCGCCCTGAGGAGCGACTGGCCGTCCAAGAGCTGGAGGAGCTGCTTCGGGTGCGAGCGGCGGCTCGCTGGCCAGAAGCGCGTGCCGCTGCCGCCGGCGAGGAGCACAGAGAAGAACTCGGTGGAGGACATGAGGGGGTCAGGGTACTGAACTCAGAAGCGCGGCGGGAGCGGGGAGAGCCCTGGCAGGGGGAGGTTGAGCTTGGCCTCGGGCTCTCGCCTGAAGACCGAGAACAGCCCGTTGTTGAGGCGGACGAGGGGACGAGAGAGGTCGCCGCGGATGGAGACCGAGACGAACACGTTCTGGACCATGTAGAAGAGGCGCCTGAAGGGGGTGATCTTGTCGACGATGCTGTAGTGGACCTCGAGGTCGTGGTTCAGGCGTCCCATCATGTCTAGCGAGCCCTCGCCGACGAGCTTCAAGAGCGGGCTCCGAACCTCGAGGTCCTCCATGCTCACGACCTCGTCTTCGAGGTCGAAGCGGAAGCGGACCTCGTCGAACATCACCGTGTGGTCCAGCCCGAACTCTCGCAAGAGCTCGCGGAAGAGCGGGATCGCCCAGAGCCTGGAGCGCTCCAAGTGGATCGCGCCGCGGGCGCGCGTGTCGACGAGCGAGCTGAGGTTCCCCTCGAGCTCCGCCTTGACGCTGAGGGTGCCTGAGCTGGTGACCGCGTCGGAGGAGAGCCCCTCCAGCCAGCGCGAGGCGTCCACGTCGTCCACCGCGAGGGAGGCTTGGTAGGCGAAGGGGGGGCGCAGCTCGATCCGCAGGGCTGGCCGACCTCTCACGGCAGAGAGGGGCTCAGAGTCCGGGTCCAGCGGCCGGATCTCGCCGCGCTCGAAGGAGCCGGTGAAGTCCTCGACGGAGAGCACGCCGCCAACGAATGAGACGAGCGCTGACACCGGCCCGAGCTCGCTCTCGAAGCAGTCGCCGTACAAGTTCTCGATCCGGCCCCAGCCGCGGAGCTCGCCGTCCTCGATCACGAGGTCGTAGACGTGCGCCCGCGCAGACTGAATGACGACCGGGAGGCCCGACTCGAGGGCTAGGTCTGTGAGGGTCAGGTCACCGCCGAAGTGGACCTCTCGTTCACCTCCAGGCTGCACGCGCAGCTCGAGCGTCCCTCGCTCTACATCCACTCTGCCGCGCATGCCGAGCTCTTCCACCAGCGAGGTGATCACCTCCTCCTCAAGGAGCGCCCGCATGTGTTCGGTGTCCAAGGGGACCCCGCTCGCGCTGACCCTCGTCGAGACGCTGAGCTCGCTCGGGTCATTCCGGAGGGTCAGGTCCTGCAGGAGCACGGTCGTCTCGCTCAAGCGCCCCTTGATGAGCGGAGCCTCGATCAGGCCCTCGCCCATGGCGAGCTCTCCCTCGAGCTCCTCAAGCAGCGGGCGCTCACCGTCCATGAGCGCGTTCGACCTTAAGACGACCTCGACCTTGGCGTCCCAGGCCTCCTCCTCAGCCTCATCCCCTGAGGGACGACCAAAGCTCGCCTCGATGTCGATGACTCCACTCAGCGAGAGCTCACTCTCTTTTGAGGTCGCGACCTCGAGCGCCCCCTTCGCGTCCCAGAGCGAGGCCGTGAGCCCCGCGCTCTGTACTTCGCCGCTCCAACCAGTCGCTGAGCCCGCGCCTTGGATGCTGACGTGCTCGCCGTTCGGGCCGACACCCTCGATGCCGGGGACCCAGATGTGTGTGTCAGGCTCACCCTCTGACCCAGCGTCATCCCACGCGACCCGCAGCGTCCCGTAGAGCTCGTCCACCTGCTCAGGGAAGGCCTCTGGCGTGGCGCTAACGCGCCCGGTGGGGGTCACCTCCAGCGCGCGGCGATAGCTCCCTCCGAGATAGGTAGCGAGCTGGGCGTCTACCTCGCCCTCCAAGACGAGGTCTTTGATCGTGTCGCGCGTCTCTTCACCTAGGACGGCGTAGACCGGTCCGTTCACGTCCACGCTCCGCGCGCTCAGCTCGAGGGTGCTCACCATGCGGACGCGGTCTCCCCCTTCGGGGTCCCGCCGGCTCCGCTCGCGCCCGCTGACTTGGAACGCTGGAGGCCCAGCTGTGCTGCCGATGCTCCATGCGGTCGCGATCTCACCGCTGCTCTCTCTCACCAGCTTGATCCAGCCTGTCGCGTCGCTGACGGGCACAGGGAACATCTGGACGGTGCAGTCCACTTCGCTCACCTCGAGGTCCAAGCTCAGTCCAGGTTCAGAGTCCCCCGGGAGCCGCGCGAGGTAGAGGTCGACGCCGAGCGCGCCATCTGCCGGCTGGTATCGCTCCCAGATGTCCTCGTCCTTCAAGATGGGATCCAGCCCTCGGACAGCGCGCTGGAGCTCTTCGTTCACCTCGAGCTGTGGCACTTGGATCGAGAGGTGCTCCTCAGAGGCGCTCGCGAAGGGCGGGGTGTCCACGGGCGCAGACCACTTGAGGTAGCGCACGCTGCCCGGCCCGCTCGCGTGCTCGAACTCCAGGTCTAGGGAGAGGACTCCCCGGCGCGCGAGGCGCCTCGTGTAAGCGTAGGTGATCTCGCCCTCTCTGAGCGACGCAGGCAGGGGGAAGCCCACGACGGCGCGGCCGGGCGTCCTCGAGGGCCACCCGTGGTATTGCATGTCTGTCCCTCTGCTCGGGGTCACATGCACCAGCATCTCAGGGCGGGGCTCGGCCTCCCTCTCCCCGGACGCGTCGCGAGGGAGGCGCGTGCCGATCATGGCTGAGAAGGAGCCGCGCGGCGCAGCGGCGACGTGGAGCTCCTCTATCCAGCGGGCGTTCGGAGCGAGCTGGGCGAGTGGAGCTTGGAGGTCGACCTGGTCGAGTGCCAGCCAAGCCTCAAAGTGCGCGTCCTTTCGCGTAGCGTCTCCCAAGAGGCCGCCAGCCTGGAACTCCTCCCCCGCGAACTCACCGCTGGCGTGCGCGACGCCGGTCCATGCGGAGGTGTCCCAGAGCCACTCCTCGTCCTGGGGAGCGAAGCTCAGCTCGTAGAGGATCTCGAGGCCGTCCAGGAAGCGCACCGCCTCCGGCGGGAGGAGCTCGCCCTCCTCGAGGCGTCCGGTGAAGGTCGCGCGTGGCGAGGAGTCGTTCAGGAGGTCGACGACGACCTTGGCCTCGAGGTCCAGGGTCCCGCTGGGTTGCCACTCACGGACGGGGTCTAGCTCAGGGACCTGCGGGATGTCGGCGGGGGTGATCTCTAGGTCCTGCGCTCGGCCCCGGAGGGTGAGGACACCAGCCGGGTCGACGCCGCCTGACAGGCGGATGCTGCCCGGCGCTCGCTCGGAGCGCTGCCTGGGCGTCAGCACTCGGCCAAAGACCTTCGGCCTGTCGGAGACGGTCTCTAGGGAGAGGTCCACATGGAGCACCTCGACCTGCTCCTTGTCGCCAGCCTCGACCAGGAGGGTCAAGTCTTCGATGAGGACCTCGGGCAGGAACGGGAGCTCGGTTTGATCCCCACCCTCGCGCTCACGCTTCGCGTCCTCCTCGACGTCCAAGAGCCCCCTGACGCCGTTCGCGAGGCTCGGCTCTAAGACGACCCGCGCGCCGCGGAGGTGAACCCGCGCAGGGCTGAGGGCGAGACCTCCTCGCCAGCCGAAGCGCACGTGCAGGTGGTCTGCGCTGAGCACCTCACGCTCCGTCACGAGGGAGACGTCTTCTAGGACGAGGCCAGGCTCCAGCCAGCGGAAATTCACTGAGCCAAGTCGCAGCTCTCCGCCCAAGGCGGAGAGACGCACGGACAGGATCTGGTGCACCCAGGAGCTCGCGAGGCCCGTCCACTCGATCAGGCACAAGAGCGCACCAGCGAAGAGGGTGCCCCACCCGAGGGTCCCCAAGCGCGCGATGAGCCCGTGAGTGAGGCGCTTGAACCGGCTCACCTCATGACCTCACTCTCGCATCTGCAGGGTCGGGGCTCTCTCGTGTCAGGGCTCCATCGTCGGGGATTGACGGGCTCTTGGCCTCCTCGCCCGGGCGCTGAGAGGGGAGGATCAGGTCGTGTCCGCCGACGCAGACTCGCTGCACGCGTCGACCGACCGCGCAGGTGATCTCGTAGGGGATGGTCTCGGAGAGCGCCGCGATCTCTTCGACGTCGATCCTGTCTCCGCCGTCGGCGCCGATCAAGGTGACGACGTCCTCTACGGAGGCCTCTGGGACTTCGGTGACGTCGATGGTCGTGTAGTCCATGGAGACGCGCCCGACGATGGGGGCGCGCGACCCCCTGATCAACACCTCGCCCCGGTTGCTCAGTCGCCACGAGACCCCGTCGTTGTAGCCGACGGGCACGGTCGCGATGCGGCGATCGCCGCGCGCGCGCCAGGTGGAGCCGTACCCCACGCCCCTGCCGTTGGGGACGTCCTTCATGAACACCACCTGGCTCTTGAGCGAGAGGATCGGTTTGAGAGAGTCGGACCCTGGGAGCTCTCCCGGGAGGATCCCGAAGGCGCTGATCCCTGGGCGCACGAGGTCGTGGAGCGGTTTGAGCCCCGTGAAGAGTCCAGCTGAGTTCGAGATGTGCACCGCGCCGAGCTCCATGTCCTCCGCCCTCGCGGCGTCTAGGACCTCTTCGAAGATGTGCACTTGTTCATCGGTGCGTGGGTCGAGGGCTCCCTCGGGGGAGCTGATGTGGGTCATCACGCCGGCGAGCTTGAGATGTGAGGCTCCTTGTACGGCCCGCAAGAGCTCGAGCGCTTTCTGGGGTCTGACCCCTAGTCGGCTCATGCCGGTGTCGATATTGACGTGGACCCGGGCGAAGAGGCCAGCGCGGCTCCCCTCAGCCTGGAGCTTGGGCGCGCGGTCGATCGAGTGGAGGCCGATCTCGACGTTGTGCCCGAGGAGCGCTGGGACCTCACCGTCCACGACCGTGCCGAGCACCAAGATGGGCTGGCGGATGCCAGAGAGCCTGAGCTCGAGCGCCTCTGCGGAGGTGCCCACTCCGAAACCAGCCACTCCACAGCGGACTGCGTGCTGCGCGATCGCCACCGCGCCGTGCCCGT
>JAKVCE010000300.1 GCA_022447405.1 Planctomycetota bacterium
GGGTGTCCGGCTGCTGGGCGCTTCGTCGTCGGGTCCGCGCGCAGTCCGTCTAGCCAGGCGTCGAGCCTGTGGCAGGCTTTGCGGGCGCGGCGTCCGGAGCGGAGCCACTTGGCGAGGTCCTCCCAGACCAATGGGTCGGCGTCACGGAAGCGCTCGTGGAGCACGAGCACGCGCCCTCCCGCGAGCCTCGGTTCACGGGCGAGCTCCGTCGCCGTCGGACCGCGCGCCACCACAGGCTGGGTCCCAGAGCGGCCGAAGCGCAGCTTCACCGGAACGCCGAGGGCGCGCTCAAGCTCTTCTCGGCGCTCTCGCTGGGTGATGGGGAAGAGGTAGGACACGCGAGCACTCTAGCAAGCGGCCGGCGAAGAGCGCCGACCTCATCCAGAGACCTCTCGAGCGGCTCAGGGTGGCATACTGGCACGGAGAGGGCGCGCAGGCAGCGCACGCAGCCGCGCCCGAAGCATCTCGTATGAGCCAAGATCCTAGACCGATGACGATCCCTGCCAGCGCGATAGACCGCGCCAGCGAGAACGTCGGTGGCATCCTCCGCGAGGCGGTAGAGCATCGTCCAGAGGACGCTGTCCTGGTGGTCTCAGACGCGCAGTGCGAGCTCGCGGTGGCGCTCACGGAGGCCTACCGCAGGTGCCTCCCCGATGGTCGCTTCATCGACTTTGACAGCATCTCGCCCGAAGAGGTGCGCGCGGCCTTCGACCTCCTCACGCCGGGGTCCTTGGTCGTCCTCATCCAGTCCACGAGCTTTCGCCTCGCGGCCTTCAGGATCCGCTTGGAGCTCTTCAAGCGCTCCATCAAGGTGATCGAGCACCCGCACCTCGCCAGGGTCACTGGGGCTGAGGGGCTGGTCTACATCGACTCGCTGGCCTACGACCCCGCGTACTATCGGGGGGTGGGGCGCGCGCTGAAGGAGCGCATCGACAGGGCCCAGGGCGGCGTGGTCAAGAGCGGGGGTGAAGAGCTCGTGTTCAGCGCTGCCTTTGAGATCGCCAAGCTGAACGTCGGCGACTACACGGAGATGGCGAACGTCGGCGGTCAGTTCCCGATCGGCGAGGTGTTCACGGAGTCACGTGACCTCGAGGCCGTGAACGGTCGCGTAGAGATCGCCCTCTTCGGGGACCTCAAGTACAGCATCAACCGCCCCGCGCAGCCGATCACGCTGGTGGTCCAGCGAGGGCGCGTGGTCGAGGCGTTGGACTCGACGCCGGAGTTCGAGGAGGTGCTTGAGAGCATCCGCGCTGACGAGGGGGAGGTCTGGATGCGAGAGCTGGGCTTCGGACTGAACCGAGCGTTCAGCTTTGAGCGGACGGTGAGCGACGTCGGCGCCTTCGAGCGCATGTGCGGCGTGCACCTCTCCTTGGGCGCGAAGCACATGAGCTACAACAAGCCGAACATCAAGAAGCGGGCTGCCCGTCAGCACGTCGACGTGTTCGTGCACACCGAGGCGGTGACCCTCGATGACGAGGTGATCTACCAGGACGGGGCCTGGACGGTCCCAGTGGCCTGAGGGCTAGGGGCTTGCGCAGGCGGCTCAGCCGCCGATGCGCATGTCGATCTTCGCCTCTTGGCCCTCACGGACGCTGACGCGCTGCTCGCTGCGCTGCTGGTCAACGAGCCCGCCGAAGACGTCGTCCCCGGGGTCAGCGCGCATGGCCATGATCTTGTAGTTGCCAGCCGGCACGTTCGAGAAGGTGTACTTCCCGCCCGCGGAGGACTTGGTCTCGCGCGGCTCAAACACGGAGACCGGCCTCCCGTCCACGCGCAGCGTCACGCGCGCGCCGACGATGGGCTGTCCAGCCTGATCTACGACGAGCCCAGAGACGGCTCCGCCGGCGACCAAGCGGATGGTGCCGAGGTCTGTGTCGCGCCCCTCGCCGACCAAGACGTCGGTCTTGATGAAGCGCGAGTGCCCTGAGGCTTGGATGCGGAGCTGGTAGTTCTCGGGCGAGAGTCCGTCGATCTTGAAGCGGCCGTTCTTGTTGCTGCGGACCTTCTTCGCCGTGGCGTTGGTGGGGAAGAGGTCGCCGAGGGCGCGCGTGAAGGCGTCGTCTGTCCAGGTGTTGTCGTGCGTAGAGACGAGGGCGCCTTTGACGGGGTTGCCGTCAGCGTCCACGATCCTGGCCTTGATGGAGCCGCCTTTGCCAGCCTCGATGGTCACACCGGAGAGCGACTGGCCTTGTGAGACGGTGAAGCGCTGGGAGAAGGAGGAGGCGAAGCCCTGGGCGGTCGCCTCGACCACGTAGGTTCCGGGCGCGATGTCAGTGAGCGTGTACTCACCGAGGGGGCTGCGGAAGTCCTGACGGATGTCTGTCGGGCTCGTCACCTCGGTGTTGTCGTAGGCGGTGCGGAGGACGCAGGTGAAGGTGACGAGGGGCTCACCCGTCAGCTTGGAGACGACGCGGCCTGAGACGCTGGCTTGGGGGGAGAGCTCAAGGACGAGTCCGGTGCTGCCGGTCGCGACGCGCTGGGCGCGCTCCGGCCGGAAGCCCTTGGCTGAGACGGCGATGGTGTACTGGCCGGGGTTCAGGCGCTCGAGGCAGAACTGACCGTCAGCGTCTGTCTTGATGAAGTCCCTGCACTGGGTGTTACCGGTGGAGTAGGAGAGGGCGATCACCTCTGCGTCTCTGATGGGGGTGTTGCTCGAGTCGATCACCCGACCACAGATCATCTCTGCGACCTCGAGGGACACGTTGCGCTCGACGTCGTTCTTGCCAGAGATCTTGATGCCAGCGATCAAGACGCTGCCGTAGCCCTCGGCAGAGACCAGGAGGGTGCGCTGGCCCTTGGGGCAGTTGGTGAGCTCGTAGCGCCCGAAGCTGTCAGACTTCGTGCTCATCCGGTCGGGGCTGGGCTTGTTGCCGAGGCCTGCGAGCATGCCGTCGAGGTGGACCACCGCGTCCGGTACAGGGTTCCCGCCCGAGTCGGAGATGAGGCCGCTCAGCTTCGAGCCCTGAGTCAAGGTGATCGGGGGCTCTTCAAAGGTGCCCGTGACGCCGACGCGGACGTTGCCGACCTCTTTGCGTGAGTAGTCGGCGTGATCGACGATGAGCGTGTAGTTCTCATAGGCCTCGATCCGGACGAAGCGGAAGGTGCCCTCGCTGCTCGTGACAGTCTGGACGTCTCCGCTCACATCGATCGGGTCATTCACGAAGGCTATGGCTTGCAGCGGGCGTCGGCTGAGGGTGACGCTCGCGCCCGGGATGGGGCCGCCGCCTTCGTTCCTGACGCTCCCGGTGAGCTCGTTCTCGTAGAGGGCGACCTCTCCATCCATGGTCTCTTCTGACGCGCCTTGGGTCCCGTCAGTGGTGGGAGCGGCGGTGCGCTCAGAGGTGCTGTCTTCGGAAGGGAGGGCAGAGACGTCCGAGCCTG
>JAKVCE010000301.1 GCA_022447405.1 Planctomycetota bacterium
GCTCCTCACCCTCGATGAGCGCGGTCTTCAACACCTCCCCGAGACCGGAGCTGTACTCCGTCGAGCTCAGGGTCATGAGGGCTGTCGTGTCCGCGACCACGGCGGCGGGCTGGTGGAAGCTCCCCGCGAGGTTCTTGCCGCTCTTCAGGTTCACCGCGGTCTTCCCGCCGACGGAGGCGTCCACCATCGCGAGGAGGGTGGTAGGGCAGGCGATCCAGGAGACGCCGCGCAGGTACATGGCGGCTGCGAGGCCGCCGAGGTCGGTCGCGGCGCCGCCTCCGAGGGCGACGAGCGTCGCGTCGCGGTCGAGCGCTTCGCCGCAGAGGAAGTCGAGGGCGCGCTCGAGCTCTCCGAGCGTCTTCGCCGCCTCCCCCTCTGGGAGGAGGTGCCGTGGGAGCTCACTGAGCCCGGGGGCGTCGCCGAAGAGGTCGAAGACGCGCTCGTCCGCGATGAGCGCGCCCGCGCTCTCGAAGGTGCTGGTAGACGCCGCGAGGGCGTTCGGACCGATGTGGACCGCGTAGGGCGGCGAGGTCTCGACCGTGACGGCGAAAAGCTCTGACATCAGCGACTCAGTCGAGCTCCTTGGCCTGGGCGCGCTCTCTGCGCGCGCGCCGCCTGCGGACCAGGTCGGCTTGGAACTCGGCGGCGCGGCGCTTGTCCCGACGCAGGCCGAAGTAGATCAAGACGATGATCGCGCCAGCCAGGCTGCAGACGCCGACTCCGATGTACTTGATCGTGTTGTCCGCGGGCGGGATGAACTCCTCGAGGTGAGTGAGGACGAAGAAGGGCGCGACGCGCAGGTTCCCATCGCGGGTCTCGTAGGCGAAGTTCTTGACGAAGAAGCCGCGCGCGCTGATCAGCCTGGCGCCGCGCAGCTCTTCGGCGTCATAGGGCATCACGTAGTGGAGGACAGCGGACTTGTTGTTGGTCCAGGTCCACGAGCCGATCCAGCCCATCGTGATCTTGTCCACCCGCGCAGGGTTCTCTCCCGGCGCGCTGGTCCAGAGG
This sequence comes from Planctomycetota bacterium, assembly GCA_022447405.1. Lineage (GTDB taxonomy): Bacteria > Planctomycetota > UBA1135 > UBA1135 > JAKVCE01. Next base: position 1,009 of record JAKVCE010000301.1, read on the forward strand.
TCCATGTTGCGCGCGATGGGGATCTTGAAGGGCGCGCCTCGCCACGCGTGACCGTTGGTCATGATGTTGACGAGGTTGCCGTCCTCGAGGGTCGCCGCCTGCTCCCAGTCCATGTCCTCGTAGCCGCCGCGCAGGATGTCGTCCATCAAGAGCCACTGGGCGTCGAAGGTCTCGCCCCCGAGGCCGGTAAGGCCGCCGTCGAGGGTGTCGTCGGTGATCTGCGCGAGCTTGGAGAGGAGCTCGGCCTTGTCGATCTCCGCCGGGCGCGGCCATGAGTCCACGAGCTCTGCGCCCACCAAGAGCGGCCCCTCTACCCAGCCGCTCTCAGCCTCTGAGCGGAAGAGCTTGAGGAACAGGCCGTCGAGCCTCACGAAGTCATCGATGATCAGGCCGTCCGGGAGGTCCCTGACGACGAAGTGGCAGTAGCTCTCATCCTCTAGCCGCAGGCGGCCGTGGTGCTCGCGCCTCCCCTCGGGCCCGACGCGCTGGTCCATGTCGTCGATCCAGCCGCGGGCGAGGAAGGCCGCGCCGCGGTGCTCCTCCGGCGCACCCGCGATGGCGGCCTGCGACTCTGCGTCGAGGGGCAGGATGCCGAGGGCGCTGAAGTGCCCTGCGTGTAAGGCGCCGGTGTACTCAAGGAGCGGATCGAGGGTTTCGCGCTGCAGGAGGACCCGGTCTCCCTCGCGGGCGTCCAAGATCTTCCCTGCCAGGATGTCGGGGTCCAGCTCGGGGACAACGAGCTGCACTGAGATCTCATCGTCGCTGGCCGCGATCTCATTGAGCTCGCTGGCCTTCCGGTTGGAGTCTTGGACCTTGACGTAGACGAAGGCCACGACGACCAGCAGGACGAGGACTCCCATGAGGATGAGCTTCCTGCGCTCGCCGCTGTTCAAGAGCTTGCCCTCGGGGGCGGCTTCAAAGGGTGCCTTCTTCATGAGCTGGTCGCAGTAGAGGTCTTGTGTTCCATGGCCGCCGTCACGAGGCCGGCGAAGAGCGCGTCGTGCGCTGTCCCGGGTGAGAGCTCCGGGTGCCATTGGACTCCCAGGGCGAAGGGGTGGTGCGGGTGCTCGATCGCCTCCACGAGCCCCTCCGAGTCACGGGCGACGACGCTCCATCCACTCGGAGCGTCTTCGAGGGCTTGGTGGTGGCGTGAGACGACCGCGAGGGACTCTACCCCGAGGAGGGCGCCGAGTTTCGAGGCTTGGTTGATGTTGACCTCGTGGACCGCGCCGCCGCTGTGCTCTTGGCACCCCGGTCGATCCTCAGGGAGGTGCTGGAGGAGCGTCGCCTCCTCAGCGAGGCCGAGGAGCTGCATCCCGTAGCAGATGCCGAGGACTGGGACGCCGCGGTCGATCGCGAGCCGCGCGAGCTTGAGGTCGAAGTCCTGCTTCGCGGCGGGGGTGCAGTCGGCTGCGGGGTGAGTCGGCCCTCGCCCGAGGCGCTCCATGTCGAAGTCGTCACCGCCAGAGAAGACCAGCCCGTCCACGCGGTCCAAGAGCGCGAGCAGGTCGCGCTCGTCACCAGCCGGCGTGATGGCGACGGGGACGCCGCCGGCCTCGCGCACGCGCTCTGCGTAGCGCACCGGGAGAGAGAGGCGGTCACCCGCAGGCCTCTCATCCAGGAGGCCGTTGATCGCGATGAGGGGAGCGCGAGAGTCCATGCAGGCATTCTAATCGGCTGCCCCGGTCGGAATCCCGCGCCACACGTTCGGAAGGCGCGATGTCTGCCTCTAGGATGCCTCCATGTTCGATGACCTCCCCCCGGCGGTGGCCCTGATCCTCGGCCTCATCCTGCTCGTCAAGGGCGCGGACTGGCTCGTGGACGGGGGGGTGAAGATCGCGCGCAGGCTCGGCGTCTCACCGATCATGATCGGCCTCACCATCGTCGCCTGGGGCACGTCTCTGCCGGAGCTCGTCGTCTCGACCCTGGCTGCGGCTGAGGGGCGGCCAGGCCTCTCCCTCGGGAACGCCCTCGGGAGCAACGTCGCGAACATCGGCCTCGTCCTTGGCGCGACGGCCCTCGTCTTGCCAGCGGTCTTGGGCAAGCCCATGCGCGCCCGGGAGACGGGCTGGCTCTTCGCCGCTGTGCTCGCCCTCGGCCTGGCCTTGCTCTGGGAGGGCGGGGGCAGCCGCTTCGGCGGCGGGCTGCTTCGGGGGATGCTGCCGTAGGCGCCGTGGGTGCGGCAGGGCCCCTTTCTCACCATCCACATCAAGCTCCGGGGCGTCGGCGCGGACTTCTACCGCTCCAAGCTCGGGCGGCGCGGCGGGCACCGTCTGCACGGCGGCATGCACATCAACCTCGTGGACACAGCGTCACGGCCAGCAGCTGTGGGGCTGCCACGGTGGGAGCACGTGCCCGCC
>JAKVCE010000302.1 GCA_022447405.1 Planctomycetota bacterium
GCTCTCGAACAGCGCGAGCAGCCCCGCCAACGCGCCCACGAGCCTCTACTCCTTCGCCATCGGCGTCATCGAGGAGATCCTCGTGGACAACTTCGAGTCCGACCTCGGCTGGACCGTCGGCTCGCCGGGCGACGCCGCCACCACCGGAGTCTGGGAGCTCGGCGCCCCCATCGGGACAGACGCCCAGCCGAACCAGGACCACACGACGGTCGGGCAAGAGTGCTACTTCACCGGACAAGGTTCTGTCGGTGGCAGCCTGGGTGAGAACGACGTCGACGGCGGGATCACGAGCCTGGTCTCCCCCACGATCAACCTCTCGGACCACCCGATCGCGACCCTGAGCTTCTGGCTCTGGTACTCGAACGACACCGGCGCATCACCCAACGCGGACGTCTTCGAGGTGCAGCTCTCCGCCGACAACGGCGGCTCTTGGAGCAACGCGCTGACCGTGGGCCCCACGGGAGAGAACAGCAACGGCGGCTGGTATTCATACGAGCTCGCCGTCCACCAGTTCGTGACTCCCAGCGCCCAGGTGAAGATCCGGTTCCAAGCCAGCGACCTCGGCAGCGGCTCCATCGTGGAAGCCGCGGTGGATGACCTGGTCCTCGTCGGCATCGGACCCACGGACGGGTGCTCCACGCCCAGCAACTACGGCGAGGGCAAGGTCACGAGCGAGGGGGCAGCCCCGATCATCAGCGCCTTCGGGACGCCGAGCGCGACCACGAACGACCTCGTCATCAACGTAGACCTCGGGGTCGTCAACCAGCCCTCGATCCTCTTCCACGGCACCAACGCTGATGACACTCCCTTCTTCGGCGGCACCCGCCTCGTCGGGCCTCCCATCTCACGGGCTGGGGTCCGCGTCCTGGACTTCTTCGGCTCGGCCAACTGGGACTTCCCCGTGACCGCGGCTGACGTCGCCACCTCCCGCTACTTCCAGGTCTGGATGAGGGACCCGGCGAGCGCGGACGGCACGGGCGTCGGGATGTCCAACGGACTCCTCGTCACCTTCTGCGAATAAGCCAGAAGAGTCACTCCACACACTCTTCGAAGCCGACAGGAAATCCCTGTCGGCTTCTTTCGTATCCAAGCAGAGGTGTCTCACAAGCGCCTCCAGTGGCCCCTGACGCCACAATCTTGCGAGCTATACCCCGCTCCTCACTAGCCGAACCGTGCCCAAGGGCCGATAATCTCCCGCTCGGATTCGAAGCGAGAGCCGCTCACGGCTCCCGCCACCTAGGACAACTCCAACTCATCATCATGAAGCGCACCCTCCCCCTCGCCTTAGTCCTCTTCGCCGCCCCCCTCCTCATCTCTGGAGAGAGACGCGGCACTGAGATCGCCTTCGGCGTTGAGTCAGGCTCGACCATCACGAAGTCGTTCGAGTTCGAGACGGAGATGACCCTCGACAACTTCGACATGACCATGAACGGGCAGGAGCCCCCGATGATGCCCGGGATGGACATGACCGTCCTCACGACCATCAACATCGAGGTGGAGGACACCTACTCGAAGGTCGATGGTGGACGCCCCACGATGCTCACTCGCTCCTTTGAGACCCTGAGCGGGAGCTCTGACGTCGCGATGGAGCTCGACATTATGGGGGAGGTCCAGAGCCAGGACATGTCCGTGGCGAGCGAGAGCGTCCTCGAGGGAGAGGCGGTCGAGTTCGTGTGGAACGAGGAAGAGGGAGCTCACGAGGCGACCCTGCCGGACGGCTCCTCGCTCGACGAGGAAGACGTGGAGGGCCTCGTTGAAGACATGGACTTCCGCAGCTTGCTCCCCGACGGTGAGGTCGATGAGGGCGACGAGTGGGAGGTCCCGCTCGAGAGCATCCACTTGATCCTCGCGCCTGGTGGCGACACGAAGCTCGTCCCGGAAGAGATGGAAGGGATGGGCGGCTTGGGCAGCGGGAGCGAGATGGGCTCAGCGAACGACTACTTCAACGAGGACGTTGAAGGCGAGTTCACCGCGACCTTCGCTGGCATGCGCAAGACCGATGACGGAGAGGTCGCTGTGATCAAGTTCAGCTTCGAGCTCTCCAACGCGGTCGACCTCACAGATCAAACTCGAGAGGCCATGGAAGATTCAGACCTCCCCGCTGAGGTCGGCGAGATGGAGATCGAGCACGTCGACATCGAGGTCGAGTACGAGGGCGAAGGTGAGCTCACTTGGAACCTCGAGGCGGGCCACTTCCACACCTTCGAGGCCACGGGCGAGTTCGGGATGATCATGGACCAGGCGATGGTCATCAACGCCATGGGCCAGGAGATGGCCTTGGAGCAGAACATGGAGTTCTCCGGCTCGCTCGCCTTTGATGTGAGCGCAGAGTGAAGGCCCTAGCCGGTCTCCTCCTCCTCACCCTCCTCTCGAGCACGGGAGACGACCTCACCGATCAGGCCGAGCGCCTGCTCGGAGGAGGCCTCTTTGAAGACGCTGTCACCCTCCTCGCGCCCGAGCTCGAGCGTGAGCCAGAGGACGCGGAGCTGCGAGAGCTCTACTCCCAGGCCCTCGCCGGCGTAGGCAGGCTCGACGAGGCCGCGCACCAATTACAGACCGCGGTCGACCTCTATCGGGTCTCCGAGGACACCTCCGCAGAGCGCGCGGCCCGGCGGCAGCTAGAGAAGATCGACCCTGAGGCCAAGGCCGTCCGAAGCTTCTGGAACAAGACCACCGACCTCATGGGCGAATCAGCCCGGAATCTGATGACGGAGGAGCAGGTCGAGCGCGCCTCTGTGTACCTCGAAGGTCTGATCCCCTACGTGGGTCTGAAAGAGCGCGGAGAGCTCCAAGAGCTCTTAGCGCAAGCCAAGGCCAAGCAAGAGGAGCTAGACCTGGGACGTGCGGAGCAGCGCAACCAGGTCCGGACCGTCGAGAGCAAGCGCTACAAGATCAGAGCCGCGCTTGAGAAGGAGACCGTGGACCTCGTCGCTGACACGATGGACCGCCTCTTCGACTTCTACGTCGACATCTACTTCGACGGCGACTTCACGCTGGTCGATCAGCTCATCCCTGAGAAGGCGACCCTCTACATCCACGGCACCAAGGGGGAGATGTTCCGAGAGTACCCGGGCGGAGCTGAGAACGCGCCCGCTGGCCTCGGCGGGTGGTGGCAGCCCGGCAGGAACGTCGTCCACACCTATGACACGAGCACGACGGGCGGGACGAGAGAGGAGCTCCTCGGGACCCTCTTCCACGAGGCGAGCCACCAGTTCATGACGGCGCTCTGCAACCAAGGCGGCGGCTGGGCCCCCGCCTGGCTGAACGAGGGCACCTCGAGCTTCTTCGAGGGCGCGACCATCCTCGTCAGCGGTGAGGTCCTTTGGCCAGACGCCGCTATTCA
>JAKVCE010000303.1 GCA_022447405.1 Planctomycetota bacterium
CGCCCGACCAGATCTTGCCCGAGCAGTAGTCGCCGAAGAAGTAGCGCCCCACCATGTTGGGCATCAGGTTGCCGCGGTAGACATAGCCGCCAGTGATGCTGCAGTTGCCGCCGCTGTGTGAGTACTCGTGAACTGCGGGCGTGAGGGCCGCGGAGTTGCAGGTGCAGCCGGAGAGGCCGGTGCAGCGGAAGGCCTCCATGCAGCGCCAGCCGTAGTTGTTTCCGCCGTCGCCAGCGGGTTCATAGCTGACCTCTTCGCGCTGGTTCTGGCCTACATCTCCGATCCACATGTTCCCGGTCTGGCGGTCGAAGCTGAAGCGCCAGGGGTTACGCCATCCGAGGGACCACATGAAGTCTGAGAGCCCGCCAGAGCCGGTGTAGAAGGGGTTGTCGCTGGCTGAGTAGGGGGCGCCGCCGTCCACGTCAAAGCGGAGCATCTTGCCCATCACCTGAGACATGTTCTGGGCGCGGTTACCGGGGTCGTTCGCGCTCCCGCCATCGCCAAGGCCGAAGTAGAGCATTCCGTCGGCGCCGAACTGGATGCAGCCGCCGTTGTGGTTGCTGAAGGGCTGCGAGACGGGGCCGTAGATTGTCGTAGCGCTAGAGGTGTCCGCCGAGTCAGCGTTGGAGGCGCTGCGGAGGTACTGGACGACCATCGATGAGCCGCTGTTGTTCGTGTAGGAGACGTAGAACTTGCGGTTGGACGCGTAGTCAGGGTGGAAGGCCATGCCCAGGAGGCCTCGCTCGGAGCCGCTGCCGACGATCGGGCCGATGTCCAGGAAGGTCGTGATCGTGTTGGATGCAGGCTTGTAGATCTTGATCCGCGCGGTCGACTGCTCAGTGATGAAGAGGCGCGTGGTGTCTCCAGAGGGCGAGCAGAGGTAGAGAGGCGCGCTGTAGCCGCTCGTGATGAGGTTGGCCTCGAGGTCTTGGGCGCTCGCCTCGGGGGCGAATGCGCTGGAGAGGCAGAGGATGCTGAGGGCTGCTGAGAGTTGCGTGAGGGCTTTCATCGTTCTTGGGATGAGGTGGATTGTTGGGGGCGCAGGGCAGATGCAGAGGGAGAATTCCTCGCGTTAGCGCCGATGGACTCGTAGTCGTGAAGAGTATCTCGAAAGTGCGGTTTGTATGGCGTTCCCCGGCCTATGAAGCCCATAAAGCATAGTTTGAGATTTGTGAGGCCCCGTTTGGGGCTAGGGAGAGGGGCTGTCATGATCGTTAGGGGCTTTATGGCGCTCTCCCTCGCCTTTTTTGTCGCATGCGGGGGTACGGAGGAGGGCCTACGGTCTGGCAGTCCGCGACACGTGGTCTTGATCTCCCTGGATACCACACGCGCTGATCGCCTCTCTCCTTGGGGGGGTGAGCCGGAGCTCACTCCTAGGCTCGCCGCCTTGGCCTCCGAGAGCGTCGTCTTTCTGCAGGCCTCCTCGCCGGCCCCGACAACCCTCGCCGCCCACACCTCCCTGTTGACGGGGACTCCTCCTCGCGCACACGGCGTCGCTCGAAACGGTTTTATGGTTCACCCGGAGAACGTCACCATGGCCGAGGTCCTCGGAGAGGCCGGCCTTCAAACCTTGGCGGTGATCGGGTCCTTCGCCTTAGAGAGTGTGTTTGGCTTGGATCAGGGCTTCGCGCGCTACGACGAGGAGTTCGGGCTCGAGTACAAGCCTGGCCTCTATGATCAAAACCAGCGGCGGGCAGCGGAGGTCACTTCACGCTCACTGAAGCTCATAGACGAGGCCATGAGCGAAGGGAGCTCTCAGGGCCTGTTCTTGTTCGCCCACTACTTCGACCCCCACGCGCCCTACGATCCGCCTGACTGGGCCCTCGAGGAGCGCGGACTCGAAGTTGGCGAGCGCGCTGACCTCAAAGAGATCGCGGGGGTGGTCATGGATCAGCAGGAGCGAGCAGCCGGGGTCCGCCTAGGTCCGCGCTGGGCGTTCTCGAACGGCCTCAGGGCGGAGCTCCTGGATGGCGCAGACGGCGTCGCTACACCAGGTGGGGAGCGCCTGGCCCGCTTGTATGACGCCGAGGTTCGTTATTTAGATGCCGAGCTCGGGCGACTTCTGGACGGGCTGGCTGAGCGCGGTGTCTTGAACGACGCCTTGCTGATCATCACCGGTGATCACGGTGAGACCTTCTGGGAGCACGGGGACTTTTGGAATCACGGCCTCGGCGTCTATCAGACCACTCTGCATGTGCCCCTCCTCATCCGCATGCCCGGAGGGGGCTCTGGCGGAAGGCGTATCTCCCAGCCTGTCTCAACACTTTCCGTGCTCCCTACGGTCTGCGGCTTCCTCGGGCTCACTCAACCTGAGGCGGCTGGGGGGGTTGACCTGATCCCGGCTATCGGCGGAAGAGATCTGAGCCCCGACTGGGTTGTCATCTCAGAGGCGACTCAGCCCGTCGGGGAGATTGAACGGGACCAAGAGTGGCCGAATGCCCTGAAGGCTAAAGCCGTCCGTAGAGGGCGCTGGAAGTACATCTTGACTCCTTACTTGGGCAATCGAGAAGAGCTCTATGACCTCATCGAAGACCCCGGGGAGCAGGACAACCTCCTTGAGGCTGGGGACATAGACGCTATGGAGTCTGCCTCTGAGCTGCGCGGGGAGCTGCTGCGGTGGACTGAGACGCACTCGCCGCTGCCGTCTCGCTTTAACAGCGCTCAGGCGGACTCCATCCTGGAGCGCCTCGAGGCCTTGGGGTATGCCGGCGAAGACGACTGAGGCTCAGGGGCAAATGTCCACGTGCAGGCCGTTTGTGAGGCCGACCTTGTGGATGGGCTCTTGCGGGTCTCTGAACCAGACCTGGTAGTAGCGCTCCTCGCCGATCGCGCTCGTTGTGAGAGGGACCGGGACTGTCGCGTTGCCAGCGGCGTTGGAGAAGGCGACCGACATGCGATAGACGGGATGCTTCAGGTAGAGCGACCCGCCGAAGAGCGGGAAGTCGTTGGAGGTGTAGGACCAGAAGCCCAGGAGCGGCTGGTTTGAGGGCAAGTCCCTCACGTCTAGCATGAAGTTCCCCCCGCTGACGCTGGGCTCGTTCCTTCCGAGCAGCCTCGGCTCGAGGCCCTGTGAGGTGGTCTTTCCGATGCCATAAGGCAGCGGGGCGGGGCAGGCCCCTGAGGAGAAGTAGGTCGTGGCTTGGTCCATCAGGACCGGTTCGCTCTTGCCGTGTAAGACCCACTGGTCATAGGCGATCTGACCTGCGTTGTTCGTGGTGTTCTCGTCACGCAGGAACTCGATGTACTCCCTGCTCGTCGTCTGGTGATAGAGGCTCACGACGGCAGACTCAGCTCCGGCGGGAACCGTGAAGGGCGTGTCGTGCCAGTAGTGGTGCTCGGGGTA
>JAKVCE010000304.1 GCA_022447405.1 Planctomycetota bacterium
CGACGTGAAGAGCGCCGTGCGCACCTCCGTGCTCTCGCGCGATCTGCTCGGGACGAAGCTCGTGAAGCTCGAAGTGCTCGGCGACAAGACCACACTCTTGCCGGACCCTGTCGGGACCCTCGAAGCGACCGAGGAGCTCGTGAAGCAGGGCTTCGATGTGATGGTCTACTGCTCCGATGATCCGCGCATGTGCGTGCGCTTGGCGGAGCTCGGCGCGACCGCAGTGATGCCTGCTGGCTCCCCGATCGGCTCTGGACAAGGCGTCCTGAACCCCAACGCCATCCGCATCATCTTGGAGCTCGTCGACTCCTGCCCGATCATCGTGGACGCCGGGGTGGGCAAGGCCTCGGATGTCTGTGCGGCCTTCGAGCTCGGCGTCGAGGGCGTCCTCCTCAACTCAGCCATCGCCCTCGCGGATGACCCCCTGCGCATGGCGGTCGCGATGAGGGACGCCGCATCCGCAGGTCGACAGACCTACCTCGCTGGCCCGATCCCCAAGCGCCTCTACGCGAACGCCTCCTCCCCGACGGAGGGCATGATCGCTGGCACCAGCCTCACGACTGAGGCGGGCGTCAGCTGAGGTCACCTTGGACGGCGTCGAGGGGAGCTTTGGAGACGCGCAGGTCGCCCTGGTTGGCGGGCTGCTGCTCTTTGTCGGGTTAGGGCTCATCCCGCTGGGCCGCCTCCTCGGCGAGCGGCTCTTCCCTGCGCCGCGGGTGCTCTTCGTTCGCTGGGGGTTCACACACATCATCGCTGTCACCCTCATGTGGCTCGTGTCCTCGGTCCTCGCTGTAAACATGATCGGGAGCGACAGCGTGATGAGGAGCCTCTCAGCAGGGGTGCTCGCTTTCGCCATCACTGGGGCGGCTGTCTACGCCGTCGCGCGCAAGACGGAGCCTGCGCCCTCTAGCTCTCTTGGTCTGAGCGACGCCTCCAACTCGCGGGACATGACCCTCGGCCTCGGGCTCTACTTGCTCTTCCTCCCAGCGATCTTTGGCGCTGGCTTGGTCTCCCCTTGGCTCGTTGAGAGGCTGGGTGGCGTAGCCGAAGGTCAGGAGGTCCTCTTGGGCATAGGCTCGCTGGAGGGCGATGAGTTGGTCTTTGCGGTGATGATCGCGGCGATCGTCATGCCCTTCTTCGAGGAGCTCTTGTTCCGCGGCTTCGTGCAGCCGCTCCTCGTCCAGAACTTCCGCGAGACCGGCGGGGTCGTGCTGACCGCTGCCTTCTTCGCCTACATTCACCCGGGCTGGGTCCCCTTCCTCCCGATCTTCTGCCTCAGCCTGGTCTTGGGGGCGCTCTACCTCCGGACCCGCTCACTGCGCGCGGTCGTGCTCGTCCACGGGCTGCACAACGCCCTCGTCCTCAGCCTGTTCCTCTCCTCTGAGGAGTGGCGCGAGCTCTCAGGAGCGTCGGGCCTCCTCGGAGGCTAACCTGCACGCAGATGACGGAGTATCCGAAGAGAGGTCTGTTCCGGCGCTTGCCCGATGGGGCCTTCGCTGCAGAGAACGCGACGATCACCGGGGACGTGACCCTCGGCGCTGACGTCGGGATCTGGTTCGGCTGCGTGGTGCGCGGCGACGACGCTCCGCTCTCCGTGGGCGCGCGGACGAACGTGCAGGACCTGACCATGATCCACGCTGACACCGGCGTCCCCAACTCGATCGGGGAGGAGGTCACGATCGGCCACCGCGTCGTGCTGCATGGGGCGGAGGTCGAGGACCGCTGCCTCATCGGGATGGGGGCCGTCCTCCTAGGGGGCTCGAAGATCGGAGCTGAGTCCATCATCGCTGCAGGTGCCGTGGTGAAGGAGAACGCAATCATCCCGCCGCGCTCGCTGGTCGTCGGAGTGCCTGCCCGGGTCGTGCGTGAGGTGACAGAGGACGAGGTCGCTATGATCAAGGCCAGCGCACAGGGCTACGTCGACAAGATCGCGCAGTACCTGGAGGACTGAAGGAATGGACCAAGGAACGATCAAAGCCCGGGCGGGCGCCCCCTACGAGCTCAAGCTCGCACGGCTAGACGCCCACCTCCAAAAGCTCGAGAGCGTCCTCGTGGCCTTCTCTGCAGGCGTTGACTCCACGGTCCTCTTGCACGCTGCTCACCGCGTCTTGGGCGAGCGCGGGCGCGGGTTCATCGCGGACTCGCCCTCGCTGCCGCGCGCTGAGCTCAACCAAGCGCGCGCGCTGGCCGCAGAGATCGGCTGTGAGCTCGAGGTGGTGAAGACGAACGAGCTCGAGGAGGAGGCTTACGCGGTCAACAACTCGATGCGCTGCTACTTCTGCAAGGAGGCGCTCTTTGACGCCATGAGCCAAGCTCAAGAGGCGCTCGGCTTCCGCGCGATGGCCTTCGGCGAGGTCCTTGATGACCTCGGGGACGACCGCCCAGGCGCGCAGGCAGCGGCAGAGGCGGGGGTCTTCGCGCCGCTCAGCGAGGCTGGCTTCACGAAGGAGGACGTGCGCCGCTACGCCCGCGAGCATGAGCTCGGTGTGGAGGACAAGCCCTCCTCGGCGTGCCTCTCTTCACGGATCCCGCGCGGCACTCGGGTCACGAAGGCGCGCCTCTCTCAGGTGGAGGCTGCGGAGGCTCGCCTGAGAGCGCTCGGCCTCAAGCAATTGCGGGTCCGACACCACGGCTCGCGCGCGCGGGTCGAGGTAGGGGCAGGCGAAGAGGAGTTCGCGCGGGTCCATCGCTCGCGCTTGGAGGAGGCCCTCGCGGCTGAGGGCTTCTCCTGGGCAGAGTGGGACACCTACAAGGACCCTGGCGCGGTCCCAAGCGCCTGAAAAGTAAGGGCTTACGGGTCTTTTAACTTCTCTGCCGCTGACGCCTGAGGCGCTTTCTAGGGGTACGCTTCTGTGTGAACCGCTACAGCCGCCTCCTGGGCGCAGAGACACCCGCCGTCTTCGCGCTCCTGGTCGGGCTCCTCACCCCGAGCTGCACCATCGGGGAGTCGGGCTCAGACCCGCTCAACCACGGGCCGATCGTCCCTGAATACACCGGGACGTGGGTCGTGCAGTATCTCCCTACGGAGAGCTCTTGCGGCGACTTCGAGCGCAGGCTGGAGACATGGCGCTTCTTGGAGGACGGACCGGTCGAGGTTCGGATGTATCCGGACACGAACGAGAACGGTCTCTTCGATGACGACCTCTTGTTCACCGGGCAGCAGGACGGTGTCTTGCTGAGTCTCACCGGGGGCTACGATTGCGAGGGCTCGGAGACGGGCTGCTATTTCCAGGCGAACCTCGAGTTCATCACCTGGGGGTGCCTGATGGGGACCGTGACCCAGCTGAAGCCGGACGGTTGCGAGGAGACAGCGGATGTGCTCGTCGCGCTGATCG
>JAKVCE010000305.1 GCA_022447405.1 Planctomycetota bacterium
GGCTCATCGCAAGCGTGCTCTAAGGCGTCCTCACACAGGAGCTCTCCTCCGAGCGCCTCGAGGGCCGGCGCGCCCAGGTCCCGCGCCTCCGTCGTGTAGTCGATCCCGGTCACGGTGTATCCCAGCGCCGCGATGGCGCAGGCGTCGTGGGCCGGACCGCAGCCCGGCACGAGCGCCCTCTGACCGCCCTCGGGGAGCGGGAACTCCCCCGCCGCGATCAGGCGCCGCACCTCGGGGTGCGGGTTCCCGTGATCCCAGGGCGTGTCCTCGTCGCGGTAACACGCCGCCCAGTCCTCTCGCGAGTAGGCCAAGCGCGAGCCTCAGGCGAGGGCCTTCCCGACCTTCTCGCGGACGTCCTTTGAGAGGTCTCCTTTGGCTGCGATGCGCTCGAGCTCCGCCTTCATGAGCTCGCGCCGCGTGGGCTCTAGGCTCTTCCACTTGAGGAGCGGGGTGATGAGCCGAGACGCGATCTGCGGGTTCAGGGAGTCCATCTCGATCAGGTGATCCGTGAGGAAGCGGTAGCCGGCCCCGTCCGGTCGGTGAAAGTGCGCTGCATTCGCCATGCCGAAGTGCCCGAGGAGTGAGCGCGCTCGGTTCGGGTTCTTGAGCGTGAAGTCCGGGTGCTTGGCGAGCTCCATGACCCGCTCGACCGTGTCCTCCCTGTCGCTGACCGCCTGCAATGCGAACCACTTGTCGATCACGACGGGCTCCTCTCTCCAGCGCTCATAGAAGGAGGTGAGCGCGGCGTCCCGCTCATCCCCAGCGCCGTCGCACAAGCACATCAGCGCGGCGACGGAGTCCGTCATGTTGTCCGCGGCCTCGAACTGCGCGACGCACGCGGCCACGGCGTCGGCCTCCTCAAGCGCGATGAGGTAGGCCAGGCAGGTGTTCGCGAGCTTCCTCCTCGCGATGCTCGCCTTGTCCGCGGAGTAGGGCTCGCCCGTATAGCAGCGCGCGCGGACCCCGCGCAGCGCGTCAGCGTGGGCCTCGGCGAGCTGCCTCCGCGCAGCCTCACGCGCTGCGTGGACATGCCCCGGGTCGAGGACCTCAAAGCGCTCGGAGAGATAGGACTCAGCGGGCAGGGCGAGGGCGAGGCTCACCAGGGCTGGGTCTAACTCATCGTCTGTGAGGACGGCCCCCCAAGCGTCGATGAACGCGGGCGCGAGGACCGGCGCCTCTCCGCGTCCGATCGCCTCAACCATCCCGACCAAGAGCTCCATCGCGAACTGCTGACCAGCCTCCCAGCGATTGAAGGAGTCAGAGTCGTTCGCCATCTGAAAGGCGTACTCAGCATGTGTGCGCTCACAGCGCAGCTCGACCGGCGCAGAGAAGCCGCGCAGGTAGCTCGGGACGCATCCCTCGGGGACGTCCTCGAAGGTGAAGGACTGGACCTCGTCGGTGAGCTCGAGGGTCCTCGTGGTGCCCTGCGCTCCCTCCTCGCCTGTCAGGCGGAGCGGGATGTCAGCTCCGTCTGGACCGATGAGTCCGAACACCACGGGGATGTGGAGCGGGAGCTTCTCCTCTTGGCCCGGGGTCGGGGGCGTGGACTGCTTGAAGGTGAAGGTGCGCTGGCTCGCGCCAGCCTCGTAGCTGTCCTCAACCTCGAGGATCGGCGTGCCAGCCTGCAGGTACCAGCGCTCGAACTGGGTGAGGTCGCGCCCGCCGGCGTCCGCCATGGCGGCGCGGAAGTCATCACAGGTCACGGCGCAGCCGTCGTGCCGCTCGAAGTAGAGGTCCATGCCCTCCCGGAAGCCCTCCGCCCCGAGGAGCGTGTGGTACATCCGGATCACCTCAGCGCCCTTCTCGTAGACGGTCGAGGTGTAGAAGTTGCTCATCTCCTCGTAGGAGTCCGGGCGGATGGAGTGCGCCATGGGGCCGGCGTCCTGCGGGAACTGCGCGGCGCGCAGCCCGCGCACGTCGTCGATCCGCTTCACCGCATGCGAGGTCATGTCAGCGGTGAACTGCTGATCACGGAAGACTGTCAGGCCCTCCTTCAGCGTCAGCTGGAACCAGTCCATGCAGGTGACCCTGTTCCCGGTCCAGTTGTGGAAGTACTCGTGCCCGATGACCCCTTCGATCCGTTCGTAGTCCGTGTCGGTCGCGGTGTCCGGGCGCGCGAGGACCAGCGCAGAGTTGAAGATGTTGAGCCCCTTGTTCTCCATCGCGCCCATGTTGAAGTCGTCGGTGGCGACGATCATGTAGAGGTCGAGGTCGTACTCGAGCCCGAAGCTCTCCTCATCCCAGCGCATGGATCGCTCGAGACTCACCGTGGCGTGCTCACACTTGTCGGCGTGCTGGTGCTCGACATAGACGCGCAGCTCCACCTCACGCCCTGAGGCAGTCGTAAACGAGCCGGGGTGACAGTGGAGGTCGCCTGCGACGAGCGCGAAGAGGTAGCTCGGCTTCGGGAAGGGATCCTCCCAACGCGCCCAATGGCGTCCGTCATCACTCTCACCAGAGTCCACAAGGTTTCCGTTGGAGAGCAGGATCGGGTAGCGCTCTCTCTCGGCGCGGACCGTCGTCGTGTAACGCGCCATCACGTCGGGGCGATCGAGGAAGTAGGTGATGCGACGGAAGCCCTCAGCCTCACACTGCGTCAGGAACATCGGCCCGGAGCGATAGAGTCCCTCGAAGCGGGTGTTCTCCTGCGGCTTGATCAAGACCTCGATCTCGAGCACGCACTCCGCCGGGAGCCCCGTGAGAGACAAGCTCTCCTCCCCGACCTCATAGCGATCTTCACTCAGCTCAGCTCCGTCGACGCTGACGCTGACGAGCTCGATGTCTTCCCCCGCCAAGACGAGGTCTCCACCCTCAGCATCTGAGGCCGGGTTCTCCCGCAGGGTCATCTTGGAGCGCACGCGCGTGTGCTCCTCGGCGAGGTCAAACTCGAGCTCAAGGGTGTCCACGAGGTGCGTGGGCGGCTGGTAGTCCTTGCGGTACTTCGTGATCGGTGCGGTGGGCGTCGCGGTCGCTGCGTCTGTCATCGTGTCTCCGTGGCTGGGGATGAACCCGCCATCCTAACCGGGACACGCCACCTCAGTCCGCGCAGAGGCGGCCTTCCATCCGGTAGAGCCAGGTGAGCAGCTCTGCGACCGCCTCGTAGAGCTCAGGCGGTATCTGATCACCCACATCGCAGCTCGCGAGCAACTCGAGCAGGGCCTCGTCCTCCTCGATCGGGACCCCGTGCTCCGCCGCTGCGGCGAGGATGGCTGCGGCCGCCTCCCCGCTCCCCCTCGCCACGACGCGAGGCGCAGAGGAGTCTGCGCTGTCGTAGCTGAGAGCCACGGCGCGCTTCGG
>JAKVCE010000306.1 GCA_022447405.1 Planctomycetota bacterium
GGCCGTCTGCGGACGCCGCGCGCATGATGCATGGGAAGGCGATGCTCGAGCTCTCAAAGCTCCTCAAGGAGCGTGGCATCCAAGAGAGCGACTGACCTCGCTCAGGGCTCGAGGAGCTCGAGCGCGTAGGAGCGCAGAGAGCTGTCCGGGTCAGAAGAGGCGACGCTAGAGAGCAGGCTCAAGAGCTCGTCGTCCATCGGCCTGTTCGCGAGGGCGTCGAGGGCGGCGCGTCGTACGCTCGAGAGGGGCTCCTCTTGGAGCAGCTCGCTGACCGCGGGGAGCACGCCCTCTTGCTCGCGGCCAGCCAAGAGGGTGATGGCCTCCCGGCGAACATGAGCGTCTTGATCGAGCGCTGCTCGGCCGGCGAGCGCTTGAGTAGCCTCCGACGAGTTCAGGTGTCTCAGCGCGCGCACAGCGGAGAGCCTGGCCTCAGGGTCATCGGAGCTGAGGTGTCGATTCGCGGCCTCATACACGTCGGGGCTGCGCGTGTTGCCGAGGGCCTCGAGCCAAGGGACGAGCTCGCCAGCCTCTCTGGCCTCTCTCTCCATCTGGACGAGACGAGAGGTCAGCTCGGTGTCAGAGCCTGTCTCGGCGAAAGCTCCCAAGAGGAGCCATGACGCGCTGCGCAGCTCGACGCTGGCCTCCTGGTCTGAGAGCACCTGACTGAAGGTGTTCACTGTCTCAGGGGTGACGGTCGGGAGCTGAAAGAGCGCGAGCGCGGTCGCGTCGCGGAGGCCATCGGGCGGGTTCGGCAGGAGGAAGAGCTCCCGCAGGGTCTCTTGTGCCTCGGGGCTCCCCGCGGTCGCGATCGCTCCAAGGATTCGTTTCGCGGCCCCCTCTGGGAGTCCGCCCGAGGAGAGCTCCGTCTCGAGCATGGCTAGGACCGCAGGGTCTTCCTTGATGAGCAAGGCGAGGCGCTCTGCCGCGAGCAGCGCCTGCGCGGCGGGCGCGTCCGTCATGTCGATGCTGATGAGCTGGTCGACGAGGGCGCCCACGTCTGCGCCCTCGAGGAGGTCAGCGTCTAGTTCATCGGACGCGCTCTGCTGAGCGGCCTCGCTCTCTGTGTTT
The DNA here is from genome assembly GCA_022447405.1 of Planctomycetota bacterium. GTDB lineage: Bacteria > Planctomycetota > UBA1135 > UBA1135 > JAKVCE01. Next base: position 1,069 of record JAKVCE010000306.1, read on the forward strand.
CCGTCGAAGGAGCGCCAGTCATCCTCAAGCTCCCAGCCGTCGAGCCCGTCTCCATCAAAGACGTCGATCGAGGTCCGCTGTACGTCGGCAGAGAAGCGCTGCTGGATCTGGATCTTCGCGGCTTCAACCGAGAGCAGTGAGCGCTCGCTCCACTCGACGCGTGAGAACCACCCCTCTGAGAACTCGACGACGCCTTCTCCGCTTACCTCTGGCGGGGTAGATGTCCTCGCCCACTCAAACCCGTCCAAGGCCTCGACCTTCTCTCGGCTGACGCGGGCGACGTCCTCGCTCAGCTCCAAGATCTCGTAGCGAGCTCGGTGTCTGCCCGAGGCGTCGGCTTCGACGAGGTCAAAGCCGTCTTCGCTCTTGGACGAGATCGCCGCGCGCTGACAGGCGACGAGGGCGCGCGCCCAGCTGCGACCGTTGGGGGAGGTGCCGCGGGTGAAGCGCAGGGCTTGTTGGACCCCGCTCGGGTCGTCCTTGTCGTCGTAGTAGACGAGGACCGGGCGCGCGAGCTCTTCCTTGAGCGCGTCGGTCCTCCCTGGTGAGGCTTCGACCCCGTCCTCCTGGATGCTTAGGTCCAGCTCTGGCCATGAGAAGGCGGCGACGAAGCCCTCGTGCGTCCTGTCGACCATACGGATGAGCTGTCGCCCGCTGAGTGAGTGTTCGACCACCTGGGTCGAGTCACCCGTGGTCACCTCGACCACGGAGAAGAACTCTGCCTCATACACGAGCTCGATCCCGAGCCACGCGCCATAGGGGGTGTCTACCACGACGCCAGCGCTGCGGTCTTTAAGCGCGGCTGTCCTTTCCTCCTCCGCTGCATCTGAGGCCTCCTCGATCGAGAGGGGGAGCTCGTTGGCGCTGATCTCAATCACAGGGTCGTTGTCTTCCCTAGTGGCTAGGTAGAGCGCGCCGCAGGCGAGGAGCGCGCCTAGGGCGACGAGGGGGAGACGGGCGGTGTTCAAGGGGTGATCTCCAGCGGGAGAGCCATAGAGGGTACAAGAGCCGACCCGGCCCGGGGCGAGCTGCTGGCACTTCATGTGCGCTCACCCTCAAAGAAGAGCGGGACGAGGCTCTAGGAACCTCGCCCCGCAAAGGACATCAGAGTTGATTGTGATTTCCTCTCTCGGAGGAGGGGTCGCCTAGAGCGCGCCCAGGCGATCTTCGCGGCTCTCGGAGCCCACCTCAAGGCGGATCGTGCCTTCGGCAGCAGCGTCTTGCTCGTTGACCTCGACGAGGTTCCGCGCGGTCTCGAGCTCGAGCTCAGCGACCTCGCCAGCGTCCTTGGAGGAGTCGCCTCCGAGGACCTTGGTGGCGACGATGCCGCTCGAGTTGAGCTGCAGGAAGCCGCGCATCCCGAGGTGGCCTTCGCGACCCAGAGAGCCAGCTTCGATCGACAGGTCGGCGCGGGTGCTCAAGAGCGGCGCGACGAGGATGGCGACGGGGCCAGCGTTGAGGAGGACGCGCTCTCGCAGGATGACCCGCTCGACGCTCTCTTGCATCGAGGCGTCGCCGCGCTCTCGGACGATCTGGACAGTCGTGCCGCCGAGCTCGACGCGGGCGCCAGCGCTGCGGGAGGTCACGGTGCCGCAGTGGCCCTGGGGTACCTCGCGGCTCGCGCCGACGCTGACGCGGCTGGCAGCTGCGCTCAGGCCTAAGACGGTGATCTGCTCAGCGAGGCTCGCCTGGAGCTCGCCTTCGAGCGTCGTCATCTGAGCGGGGTCGGTCGCGTTCCGCGAGATGCTCGCGCTGGCGCTCGCTTGGGTGCGGACGTTGGTGGCGCGGGCTGTGTAGGAGTCGGCGGCGACGGCGCTGTCTTCGAGGACGTCGATGATCTGACAGGTGTCACCGAGGTCGCCAGAGGAGGTGCTTGAGGCGCCGCCCTGCTGGAGCTCGAAGCGGTCAGCCGCTGTCACTCCACCTTGGGTGCTCGCCTGGGGCTTCGCCTTCTTGCCGGCGCTCTGGTCGCTCTTGCCGCTCGCGCCGAGGGTGATCGTCGCAGTGGACGGCTTGCCGAACTTACCCATAGAGGAGTACTTGCGCATGTCGGGGCGCTCCTGGGGCTTTGCCTTGGAGTTCTTGCCAGCATCGCTCGCGTCGGTGGATACGCCGCCGAGGGTGACGGTGCCCGTGTTGATGTCGGCCTTGCCGATCTCAGCGTACTTGCGCATGTCGGGGCGCTCTTGGGGCTTGGCCTTGG
>JAKVCE010000307.1 GCA_022447405.1 Planctomycetota bacterium
GTCGGCGACGCGCGCGCCGAGAGTTCAAGCGCCGCCTCGGTCGCGCGACTGACGCCCGCCAGCAGGCGGAGGCGCTGCGCGCCTTCCTCGGTGATCGCACAGATGAGGCCTCGACCGCGTGGGAGGGTCGGGACGTGACGAGCTACGCCCAGAGCCGCGCTGACGTGAGCGAGGACGCCGTGTCTTTGCTCGCAGGTCTGCTCGAGGAGCTGGACGAGGCGATCTGGTCTCGCGAGGGAGCGCCCTTGGACACCGAGCGGCTCATGCACGCCGCCGATGAGGCCACGGGAGGTGGGCTGTGATCCTCGCCAGCCTCCTCACCCTCCTCGCGGCTCCTTGCTCGTCTCCGCAATCGGATGGGCCCTTGGACGCTGCCGCTGTCGAAGCCTATCGAGCTGGTGAGCATGAGCTCGCGCTCGAGCGATGGGACGAGCTCCTCCGGAGCACGCGGCTCTCCAGCGGCGAGCGCGGGCGGCTCCTCTACAACGCGGGGAACGCCGCGGCGCGCGCGGGCGGCTGGCACAGGGCTGTGGCCTATTACACCGAGGCGCTGCGCGAGACTCCGCGAGACAGCGACCTGTGGGCGAACCTTGAGTACGCGCGCAGGGAGGCGGGCATGGACCCTGCGGACCGCGGCGACCTGGGCGCGACCCTGAGCAGGCTCCTCGCCGCGTGGACGGAGGCTGAGGCGCGCTGGCTCGCGCTGGGCGGCTCGCTCTTCCTCTTTGCTGCGCTCCTCTGGGAGGCCTTGCGGGGCGGGAGGGTCGCGCGCTCAACCGCTTGGTTCGCCGCCCTCATCGCAGCGCTCGCTCTGCTCCCGCTCCTCAGGCAGGGGCTCCTCGATGACTCTGCTCTGCTCTATGTGGTCTCCGAGAAGGGGGTCGCGCTGAGGAGCGAGCCGAAGCGCGGCGCGAAGGTCATCGAGCGGGCCGAGGCTGGCTCGCGTCGGCGTGAGCTCGACCGCTTGAGAAATTGGGTCGGCGTCGAGACCAGCGAAGGGGTCAAAGGGTGGGCGCCAGAGGAGGCGCTGCTCACACTCCCAAGGCCGCTCCTTGAGAGCGGCGATGACTGAGGCCATGCTGGGCCCTGTATGTGGGGCCAAGCGAAACCTCTGAAGCTCTCCCTGTGCCTCCTCTTGGGGCTCTCGCTCGCGGCGTGCTCCCGGGAGCCTGACCGCGGCCGCGGCGGGAGCGGCGTGCTGCTCGTCGTCGTCGATGAGCTCCGGGCTGACCACGTGGGCAGCTATGGCTACCCGCGCGCGACGACCCCGCACCTCGACGGGCTGGTCTCGGAGGGGATGTGGTTTACGAACGCGTTCAGCGCTGCGCCTGACACCATCCCCTCGCACGCTGGCATCTTGACTGGAGCGGACCCCTCACTCGCGCGACGGCCGCCGCTGCCCGGCGGAGAGCCGCTCTCTCTGATGACGGACTGGTTCATCCCTGAGGAGGTGCCTCGGATCGCGAGGGAGTTCTTGGCCGAGGGGTACCGCACCGCGGCCTTCATGGACCACGCCTGGCTCTCTCCGGTCTACGGATTCCAATCAGGCTTCGAGCTCTTCCGCGGCTTCCGCGAGGGAGGCGCGGTCTCAGTGGGCTTCAACCCCGACGGCTCACCAGTCCTTCGTGACTTCGGCATGGCCGCGGTGCGCAGCCGCCTCGAGGGTTGGCTAGAGCAGCTCCCTCAAGACCAGGACTGGTTCGCCTACATGACGGTTGGAGACCTCGAGCGCACCTGGACCTTCCCGGACGCGGAGTTCGACAGCTTCTTCCGTCCAGACCCAGAGAAGGATCAGATCCCAGCGCCCTCCTCTTCGGAGCGCGCCTTCTTTGCCGTGCCGCGTAGCCGGTGGCCAGGCGCGCTGCTCACGTATGGCGAGTACGAGGCTCGCTACGACGGCGCGCTGCTCAAGCTCGACTCTGAGCTGCACAAGCTCTTCGCTCGCTTGGAGGCGATGGGGCGCTGGGAGGAGACGACGGTCTGCATCGTTGGCAGCTATGGCCTCGGCTTGGGAGAGGCGGGGCTCATCATCGATCACGGGAGCCTGGCGGACGTGGACCTCCACGTCCCGGTGCTCTTACGGCCAGCGGCCAGCGCGGAGCTCGTCCGTGGTCGGGAGGTTGACGCGCTGATGAGCCTCTTGGACGTGGCGCCGACCCTGCTCGAGCTCTCAGAGGTGCGTCCACCCGCAGGGATGCACGGCGTGAGCATGGTCCCGGTCCTAGAGGGCCGCGCAGACTCGGTGCGTGAGTACGCCTACTCTCGGTTCGGGGTCCACGGGGGCTTCGGCGTGCGCGACGCGCGCTACTCCTTCCAGCTCTTTGACCCTGCGGGCCGCGGGCCCGCCTCGATGGTGCGCTCCTGGTTCGGGCAGCAGAACCCCTCAAGGCAGTCCCAGACCCTTCACCTCCGCGATCGAGAGGCTGAGCCGGACCCGGGGAACCTCAGCCAGAGCCTCGCGCAGCCTGAGGTGGAGGAGCGCCTGAGGGCGAGCGGGGAGGAGTGGTTCGAGTGGATCGAGCGAGCCCGATATCACGTCCAGGACGCGCCCTGGGCTGAGCGGGTGATCGCCCAGGAGGAGCGGGAAGAGCTCGAGCGCCGCGGCCTCGTCGCGCCGCCACTCGGCGAGTCCTTCGAGCGCGCCGGCGCATTCTGATTTGGAGCCGGGCGGCTCATGGGGCATCCTCTGGCAGAGGAGAAGAGAGGTGAGAGCTTGAGAGATGTGAGAGAGAGCGGCCCCGCGCGGGTCCTCTTGGTCTCGAATGGATTCCCTCCCGAGGGGCAGTGGGGGACCGAGTTCTACACCCATCAGCTCGCCTCCGGCCTCCAAGAGCGCGGGCGAGAGGTCGCCCTCTTCCTCCCTGTCCGTGACCAGGAGGCGGAGCGCTACACGCTGAGACGCAGCGCGCGCCTCGGCCTGGACCTCTTCGAGCTCGTGAACTGCGGAGACCCGAAGAAGGGCTTCGTGGACAGCTACCAGAACGAAGGTGTCGATGAGGCCTTCGCGCGCGTGCTGCGGGAGTTTCGGCCGGACGTGGTCCACTTCAACCACCTCCTCTGGGGGCTCTCCGTCGGGATGCTCCGCCTGGCGAAGGAGAGCGGGGCGCTCGTCGTCTCGACCGTGACCGACTTGGGGCTCCTGTGCCACAAGGGCCAGTTCTTCGACTCAGAGCTCAGCGTCTGCGACGGTCCCTCTTCGAGCGCCTCCTCTCGAGGCTCGTTGGCAGCCTTCAGTATCATGAACTCTTGGCGCGCGGGACA
>JAKVCE010000308.1 GCA_022447405.1 Planctomycetota bacterium
CAGTGCATCAAGGTCCTCGGTGGCTCGAGCCGCAGGTTCGCCGGTCTCGGCGACATCATCGTCGCCTCTGTGAAGAAGGCTATGCCTGGCTCAGAGCTCAAAACAGGGACGATCATCAAGGGCGTCATCGTCCGCGTGAAGAAGAACACCCGACGAAAGGACGGCACCTACATCCGCTTTGACCACAACGCGCTGGTCGTCCTTGACGCTGACGGGAACCCCCGCGGCACCCGCATCTTCGGTGCGGTCGGTCGTGAACTCCGGGAGAAGAACTTCCTCAAGATCGTCTCCCTCGCACAGGACGTCGTCTGATGAAAGTACGCAAAGGAGACAACGTGATCGTCATCTCGGGTAACGACCGAGGGAAGACGGGCACGGTCCAAGAGGTCCAGCACGGCAGGGACCGGGTCATCGTGGAGGGCATCAACCTCCGCTACAAGCACATGAAGCCGACGCAGCAGAACCCCCAGGGCGAGCGCGTCCGAGTCGAGTGCGCGATCCATGCCAGCAACGTCTTGTATTACGACGAGAAAGCCAAAAAGGGCGTGCGCAAGCGTCCTGACAAGGAGAGCTGATCATGTCAGCAGAAGAAGCAACGACGGTCGCCGAGAAGGTGACGCCGAGCCTGCAGGCTAAGTATGAGCAGGAGATCAAGCAGGCGCTCAAGGAGCGCTTCGGCATCAGCAATGAGATGGCGGTCCCCGCGCTCAAGAAGATCAACGTCAACATGGGCGTCAACGGGGCTGTCGACAACAAGGCGCGCGTCGACATCGCCGCCCGCGACCTCGCGACCATCGCCGCTCAGCGCCCCACGATCCGCAACGCCAAGAACGCGATCAGTGGTTTCCACCTCAGAGAGGGGATGCCCATCGGTTGCGCCGTGACGCTCCGCCGCGAGCGGATGTGGCACTTCGCCGAGCGGCTCATCTCCGTGGTTATCCCCCGTATCCGTGACTTCCGCGGCCTCAAGTCAAAGTTTGACGGGCGCGGCAACTACACGATGGGGCTCAGCGAGCAGTCAATCTTCCCCGAGATCCCGTTCGACAGGATCGAGTTTCAGCAAGGCATGGACATCACCTTCGTAACCAGCGCACCCAACGATGAGCAGGGCTTCGCCCTCCTCAAAGCGCTCGGGATGCCCTTCCGCACCGAGGACGACGAGTAAATCCAATGGCAAAGACATCCCTCATCAACAAGTCCAAGCGCGAGCCCAAGTACAAAACTCGCGCCTACCGACGCTGCAACATGTGCGGGCGTCCTCGCGCGGTGTACCGCAAGTTCGGCATCTGCCGTATCTGTCTTCGGGAGATGGCCCTCGTGGGCGAGATCCCTGGTATGCGCAAGGCGTCTTGGTAGAGGAGTAGATCACCATGATGACCGACCCGATCGCAGATATGCTCACCCGCATCCGCAACAGCAACGCGCTGGGGCGGAAGACGGTCGATGTGCCTGCTTCGAAGATGAAGGTGAACATCGCTGAGGTCCTCAAGCGCGAGGGCTTCATCACGAACTATCACGTGGAAGAGATGGCTCCTAGGAGCGTCATCCGCCTCGAGCTTCGCTATGGCTCAGAGGGCGAGAAGGCGATCCGGACCATCACCCGCGTGAGCAAGCCGGGCTGCCGGGTCTACGCAGGGGCGAAAGAGATGAAGCCCCTCCTGCGTGGCCAGGGCATCTATGTCCTCTCAACCCCCAAGGGGATCCTCTCCGACCGCGACGCCCGTAAGGAAAACGTCGGCGGCGAGGTCGTCTGCAAGGTCTGGTGATCCAAGGAAGCGTCAAAGATGTCACGAATCGGACAACAACCCATAACGATCCCCGCGGGAGTCAGCGTTGACCTCAAGGGCACTCAGGTCGCGGTGAAGGGGCCCAACGGCAACCTCGCCATGGACCTGCGTCCTGAGGTGTCTGTCTCCGTCGCAGACGGGACGGCCACCGTGGAGCGCACGGGAACTGGCTCTGAGCGCAACGGGCGCGCCTTCCACGGCATGACCCGCGCGATGCTCTCGAACATGGTCACCGGCGTCACCTCAGGCTTCACCAAGAAGCTCGAGATTCAGGGCGTCGGTTGGAACGCCAAGGCCCAAGGCAAGAAGCTCGTCCTGAACATCGGCTTCTGCCACCCCGTCGAGATCGACATGCCTGAGGGCTGCTCGGTCGAGTGCGAGACGGCCACCTCCATCCAGGTCAACGGACCCGACAAGCAAGTCGTCGGTCAGCTCGCGGCCCGGATCCGCAAAACACGTCCGCCTGAGCCGTACAAGGGCAAGGGCATCCGCTACGTCGGCGAGTACGTTCGTCGCAAGGCCGGTAAGAGCTTCGGTACCTGATCATGAGAGGCATCCAACTCAAGAACGCGCGCCGCTGGCGACGCGGACACTCTGTGCGGCGTCGGATCCGAAAGCACTCGGACCGCATGCGGCTCTCCATCTTCCGCAGCTCGAAGCACTTCTCTGCGCAGGTCATCAACGACGAAGAGGGCAAGACCCTCTGCGCCCTCTCGACCTGCAACAAAGAGGCGCGCGCCGCGCTCTCTGGGAAGAAGAAGACCGAGCAGGCCGCCTATATCGGTGGAGAGCTCGCGAAGCTCGCCATCGAGGCTGGCGTCAAGCAGGTCGTCTTGGATCGAGGTCCCTACAAGTATCACGGACGCGTCAAGGCCTTCGCGGACGCCGCTCGGGAGGGCGGCTTGGATTTCTAGTCTCCCTAGAGAGGCCACTCGAACATGAAGAAGAAGATCACATACCTCGACACCCTCGACTCCGAGGCGTATGTCAATGACCTCCAGGAGACCCTCGTCAAGGTCAACCGCTCCGCGGCGACCGTGAAGGGTGGTCGACGATTCTCGTTCAACGCGCTGAGCGTCGTTGGCAACAGGGAAGGCGTCGTTGGATACGGCTTTGGCAAGGCTCGTCAGGTCCCCGGTGCCATCGAGAAGGCCGCGAAGGATGGTCGCAAGCACCTTCAGGTCGTCCCGGTCTCTGAAGGCGGCACGATCCCTCACGAGGTGACGGGCCGCTACTGCAGCTCCACTGTCAGGATGCTCCCGGCCTCTCCTGGTACGGGCATCATCGCGTGCTCTGCCGTCCGCGCCGTCTGCGAGATGGCGGGCGTCACAAACATCCTCACCAAGTCCTACGGGTCGAACAACTCCATGAATTTGGTGAAGGCGACCCTAGATGCGTTGGCACAGCTGCGGACACACGAGAAGACCGCAGAGCTCCGCGGCGTCGAACTCTAGAACACACAGGGGACC
>JAKVCE010000309.1:0-1560 GCA_022447405.1 Planctomycetota bacterium
CACTTTTTTGCAGCGCTGTATGTCTTCGCCCCAGTCACGGTGCAGAAGCTCTCGTTGATCAGCCTTGGGATTCACCACGAGGCATGCTTCTTCATCCTTGTGTCTCTCGGGCTCAGCGCAGGCCTCATGACGCAGCAGCGCCCGCGGCGCGCCGCCGCTCTTGGCCTATGCCTCGGCTTCGGTGTGTACTTCTCATGGGTCGTCGCGCTCGCGGGAGCATCTTGCGCCGTCGCACTCATTTGCCGCTGGGGGCGACGTGTGGACTCTGCGGCCCTCGTGCACACAGTCGCAGGCGCGCTCCTCGGAGCAGCGCCTCTCCTTGTGATGGGTGGGCTCGTAGGTGGCGCTGTCTTCGATATTCACGGCACTGGGCTCGCCTCAGCTGACGAACGCCCCCTCTCAGAGACGCTCCGGTCTTTCATGAGGTCCATCTACGTGGACGGCGCGCTCGGCGGCGTCGTGGCTCCGGTGGCTTGGCCTCTCGCGATCTTCGGGGCCGTGATCCTTGGGCTGAGGCGGACGCCAGCTCGCACGGAGGCATGGAGCAGGTCGCTCTGGCTCTTCCTCGCCTTCGGCCTCCTCTTCGTCGTCGCGTACCTGATGAGCGCCTTCGTTCAAGGCGACGTCTATCACTTCTTCCTGATGCTCCGGCTCGTTCCGCTATGGATCGTCGGAGCGTGCGTCTTGGCTGGTGTCTTGGGCCGCTCATGGGAGGCCCGTGAGGGAGGGGCGAGCTTGGCTTGGTCTGCCTTGGCCCTCGCAGGGCTCGGCGTCTATGGCTTCGCTGGCGCGGTCACAGAGGGTCGCCCCGGCTCATTGGCCAAGAACTGGGCCGGGCTGCAATCTGAGCGTGGCTATGTCTACTCAAGCTACTTTGAGAAGTTCATCCCTCACATCCCGGGCTCTAAGGGGGACCAGCTCCGTGTCCTGCTTGGATTCGATGAGCCTGTCGGTCCCCTGCTTCGTGAGGCGATCGCGTCTGAGCTCTTCCGCCGAGAGGGGGGGAGCCTCGAGGTCGACTACGCCGCGAGCCGCGCGCTCGTTGAAGAGGTTGAGCCGGGCTCATTTGATGAGTATCAGCGCGGCCTGGGTCCTCTCTTGAGCGCATGGCTAGGCCCAGACCTCCGCGGCGGGCTGGTCGCCTTGCAGGCTGCTGGAGAAGATGCAGCGGTCTTGGCCGAGGCCCTCGGCAGGACCGGGAGGGGCCTTCGGACGCGCGAAGGCGAGCCGACGCTTGATGGTGCGCTCGGCGTCTTGCTCGACGAGCTGCGCTATGTAGAGGGGGCGCCTGGAGACGATTCGTTTGCGGCTGGGGTCGGCTGGCGGCTGCACCGCGTCTTGAGGCGGACGGTCTATAAGCCCTGGCTGGCGGATGGGTTTATAGAGGCTGCTCCGGTCTCTCTACAGGGGGGGCTGCGGTCGGGTTATGAGCGGACTTCACGGGCCTGGCGCGCAGACGGTTCCCTCTGAAATGAGCGAGGCCGCGCTCTAGCGCGGCCGCGGCTAGTGGGGCGGGGGGGGGGGGTAGTCCCGCGGGGAGGTTGGGGTCTGGTGGGTGGT
>JAKVCE010000309.1:1570-3254 GCA_022447405.1 Planctomycetota bacterium
GGAGCTTCTTTGCGTCCCGGACGCCCGCTTGGCGCTGCTCGTATGAGTAGGCCCAGTCGGAGGCCTTGACTCTCTTCAGGTATTGCCTGCGACGTGAGCGGATCTCGAACCAGTCCCCGATGAGTACCGGGTGCGTGATCATCGCCCAGAGGCGCTCGAGCTTCCTGTGGAGCTTCGGGATGATGCCCTTGGTCGCGTCGGCGTGCGCAATGATCAGCTTGTCCCGCTGCTCGTGGAGCTCTTCGTGGGTGAAGGTCGGGTGCTTGAATGACTCGGTGGAGTGCCAGTAGTGGAAGTCCATCTCAGCGACGTCCTTCGTGAGGTAGGGCTTCAGCTGCTCATAGACCTCCGTGCCGGGGATGGGCTGAAGGATGGAGCAGCAGACCGCGTCGGGTCGCGTGGCGACCATCAGCTCCTCGGTCAGGCGGTGGTCTTCTCTGGTGTCTTCAGGGAATCCGTAGAGGATGAAGAACTTGAAGTACATCCCGATCTGGCGGTTGAGCTTCGCGCCCTCCTTGACCTTCTCGGGTGTCACGCCTTTCTTCATCGTGACGAGCACGCGAGGAGAGCCGGACTCGAGCCCGTAGTAGATCTTTACGCAGCCAGCCTTGCGCAGCCAGCGGAGCATCTCGAAGTCCATCGTGTCGACCCTGGACTCGCAGATCCACTCGAAGAAGAGGCCCCTGCGGACGATCTCTTTGCAGATCTCGATGACGCGCTTGCGCTGGATGGTGAACAGGTCATCGAAGAGGATGAGCTGGGGAGGGTTGTAGGTCTGGAGGATCTTCTCCATGAGGTCGACCGTGGAGGACGGGCTCATGGCGCGGTACTGCCTCGGGGTCATCTCTGCATCGCAGAAGGTGCAGGCGTAGGGGCAGCCTCGGCTCGTGATGGCGGTGACGCCCGGGTTCACCATGAGGCGCATGTAGCGCGGGATGTCCCAGAGGTGATAGGCCGGCTCGGGGATGTCGTCCATGTCCTTGAAGAGCGGGCGTCGTTCGGTGCGCACCTCTTCGCCGTCCCTGTGGAAAGTGATCCCGCGGACCTCTTCCCAGCGCTCCGGCTCATAGATGACGTCGAGGAGCTCGAGGAGGGTCTCGTCGCCTTCGCCCTGCACGCAGACGTCTGCGGCGCCTGCGTCCAAGAAGAACTCGGGGTTGGTGGTGGGGTGGGGGCCACCGAGGATCACGGGCTTACCGTGCTCGTTCTTGGCGATCTGACCGAGCTCCCTGGCGCGTCTTGCGTTAGGGGTGAGGGAGCTGATCCCGATGACGTCGGCCCACTCAAACTGCTTGGTGAGCTCTTCCATCGTCTCGATGGAGTCGTCCCGGAGCGTGACCTCATATCCGTTCTGCTCCAGCCAGGCGGCCAGGATGGTGATGCCGAGCGGGGGGTAGATCTCGTCTCGAGCGAGCTCACCCTTCACGACCTCTTCGTCGTTGAAGATCTCCTGGGCCTGCACCTTGACGTTTTGGGCCTTGGCGTAGATGAGCGCGATCTTGTTGGGCTTTTTGGCGACCATGGAATGTTCTGCGGTGATGGAATCTCCCGTGAGATGGAGAGTTGTCCCTGAAAATGTCCCCTCGATTAGGTATCGAGGGTCTCCTGCCTTATCGGAGTTTAGCCCGACCTCTGCAGAGTGCCAACCTGTGCAGCGACACCCACGCACGCTTTATGGACCGGA
>JAKVCE010000031.1 GCA_022447405.1 Planctomycetota bacterium
GCGCTGAAGCCGCCGATCCCCTCGTCTGGAGTGTTCGATCGCCTATGACACAGCGCGCATTGAGCGGCGTAGGTGGTGTGCTTGAGCGTCCCGTAGTCACGGAAGAGGTCCTGGCTCTCCATGTCAATCGCACGGAAGGCGCTGAAGGCGACGCCCTCGATGTCGCCGCTGGCATCACGGACCGCGCGGCGAGGCAGGGACCAGATCGCGAGGTCTACCCCATCGCGCGTGGTCGTCGGGTTGAGTGGGCTGAGCTCATCTCGATTTGTCAGCCGCTGGGTGCGGGCCTCGATGACCAGATCCGTCGCGACTGGAGCGCCCTCATCAGACATGGCCACGATCCCCTGCACTAAGACAGCGAGCGCGCCCAGCGGGACCAGATCACGGTCCGCGCCCGCGCCGAGCCAAGCGACGAGGTCTTCAGTCGTTCTGTCGGGGAAGCGCACGAAGACTGAAGACCAGAGCTGAACCTGCTCGGCTTCGAAGAGCACGCTGGAAGTGCGCTCAATCTCGACCAAGCGACCCCCTCCCGAGCCGGCGAGCTGAGCTTGGATGACCTTTACTGAGGCCGTGCCTACAGCGCTGCTCCGCAAGACCTCTTCCGGCAACGCGACGCGCTCGGCGCAACGCAGCAGGGGAACGAGGAGCTCTGGGTTCTCGCCTGTGTCGATGAGCCTGCGAGCCAACCGAAAGAGGTCGTGTTGGAACCAGACCGCCGCTCGCGGTCGACCCATGAGCTCACGGGCGACCTCCTCATCCACGGCATCCAGCCAACGTCGCACCCTTGCGGCCTCCTCCCCTGAGAAGCCCTCTCTCGGCAGCTGCCTGCCGTCGCCGCCGAAGAGCCGACGGTCCCGCGCTAACCCCTCGCGACTCTTGAAGTACCAGCCCTTCTTATAGAGACCCTCTGCGCTCCCCCCTTCACTAGGTAAGGCCGCGCCGACCTCGTCGGGGCTGCTTTCGACGAGATAAGCAGACCTCCAGAGCTGGTTGCACGGGTGATCGGGCTCTGGTGAGTACACCAGCCACTCCACCTCGGGGATCGGCAAGCCAAAGCTCGGGTGTCCCTGCGGGTGCCGCTGCGATGTCTGGCTGTGCGCGGGGAGAGCGAGTCCGCAGAGCAAGAACATCACAAGCGCCGAGCCCAGCGCCGATGAGGTGGCGCACGCCTCTTGATCGTCCGACACCGAATACGGGCTCTCGCTCTGTACGAATCTCATGAGCTCGCCCCCTGCCCCCGCTATCCGCCCAGAACTCCCTTCAAGCCCGCCTCGATCTCGGCGCGGCCGAACATGTGGCCGGGGAGCTTCACCTCGGCCTCGCCGTCTGTGCCGAACACGACCAGGCCGTGTCTCAAGTCGGCGAAGCCGAAGGCTTGGATGTCGTCAAAGGAGGCCGCTGTCTCTTCAGGTGAGATGATCCTGAACGTCGCCTGGCCCTCGTAATCTTGCTCCAGCTCGCGCACGGCGGCTGTGACCTTGAGGCAGAGAGGTCATGTGTCCGCGATCAGGTAGTAGCGGACCTCGGGCAGGCCCGTCTCCACGGCGAGCTCCGAGGTCGGCGTGGCCGCCTCTTGGTTTTCGAGAGGGAGCTGGCTGCAGCTGACGAGCAGCAGACCGCAAGAGAGCAAGGCTGAGGTGGACTTCATGTGTCACAGCCTACAACACAGACCTCCCTAGCCGCTCTTCCAGCTTGGCAGGTGGACTCCCTACACTCGGCCCCATGAAGAGCTGCTATATCGTCCTCTGCGCGATCCTGGGATCCCTGAGCGGCGCGGTCCTCTTGGGCATGGAGTTCTCCTCCTGGCCCCTCGCGCTCGTGGGCGCGGTGATCGGGTTCTTCCTCGGACGCCTCCTCGGCAAGCACATCCCCATCTACGAGTGGTTCACCTGAAGGGCCGCCGCACCCCTTCAGTCCCACCACCAGTCCAGGAAGCCCGAAGGGGCGAGCGTTGTCAGGAAGAGGCACAGCCAACAGGCCACTCCGCAGAGCGAGGGGTAGATCATGTGGGCGCGCAACCGCGGGGCGAGCGCGCACACCAGGATCACTAGCGGCATTCCAATCGCCAACAAGATCGCGGCAGTGAAGAGCCACGCGGCGATGTTGTAGTGCGTGAGGAGCGCTTGGGTAAAACCCTCCGTGCCGATGTTGCCAGGCCAGTCGCCGAGGCTGGAGTGAAGGTGCAGGGCGAGCGAGAAGACAGTCAGGAGAGCCAGCAGACCTGGGGAGGCGGAGAGCGCGAGCCACTTGCGGGATGACGAGCTCCCCTGCCCTCTCGAGAGCGCCCAAGCCAAGGCCACGAGGGTGCCGAGGATCAGCGCGGAATACAGGAGGAGCGGGTTCGTGAGCGTATGTCCCATGAGCCTTAAGACTACATCTCCAACAGAGCGGCTCACCCGAGCGGACTAACGCCCCACGCGCTCCTCCGGGTCGAAGCCGGGGTTCTCGCTCGACATGCGCGCGCCCGTCTCCGCGCGCCAGGCGACGAGCTTCGCGTGGAGCTCCTGCGCCTTCTCAGGGTGCTCGGCGGCGAGGTCCTTCGCCTCGCCGATGTCTGTGGAGAGGTCGTAGAGCTCGAGCGCCCCGTCCTCATACCACTCGATCAACTTCCAGTCCCCCGCGCGCACGGCGCCGGCGGGCGCGCTGCCCTGATTGCCGTAGTGCGGGTAGTGCCAGTAGATCGCCTCGCGCGCCGGCGCCTCGCCCTCCTCAAGGAGCTCGACAAGGCTCACGCCGTCCACGTGCTGCTCCGGCCGCAGCGGGAGCCCAGCCATCTCCAACATCGTCGGATAGAAGTCCGTGCTCGTGACCGGCTCACTGCAGACGCTTCCGGGCTCCGTCACGCCAGGCCAGCGGATCACCATCGGCTCGCGGATGCCGCCCTCGTAGATCCAGCCCTTCCCCGCCCTGAGCGGCAGGTTCGAGGTGGGGTGACCTTCCGAGGTCGAGAGGCCGCCGTTGTCCGACATGAAGATCACCACCGTGTCCTCAGCGAGCCCGAGGCGCTCCAAGGCGTCGAGCACCTCGCCCACCGCCAAGTCCATGGCCTCGACCATCCCGCCGTAGACGGCGTGCTCCTGCACGTGTCGCACCTTACGGGTGCCCTTCTTGCCCCACTCCACCTTGAGGCCGCGCTCCGCCTTGCGCGCCTTGTACTTCTCCTTCAAGTCCTCGCGCGCGATGAGCGGCGTGTGCACCGAGTAGAAGGAGAGGTAAGCCAAGAAGGGCTCGCCCTGCTTCTCCTCGATGAACTTCACCGTCTCCGCCGCGAGGCGCGCGGGCAGGTGTTCGCCCTCAGGCCCGTCCTCGAGGCGCGGGTTCCCATAGGGAGAGAAGTAGCGCTTCCCCCCATACGGGCCGCCGCGCGTGATCCCGCCCTGGTTCACGTCAAAGCCCTGCGTCTCAGGCCAGTGACTCTCAGGACCCAGGTGCCACTTGCCCGCGAAGAAGGTCGCGTAGCCAGACTCCTTCAAGGCCTCAGCGATCGTCACCTCCTCATGCGCGAGGCGGTCCTCATACGAGGCCGGCAGGTGGCGCGTGTTCCGCTTCCAGCCGCCGGGCTGCGCCGCGCCGAAGTAGTCCGTCGTCGCCATCCTCGCGGGGTGCTTCCCCGCCATGATGCTCGCGCGGGTCGGCGAGCAGACCGGGCAGGCCGCGTAGGCGTTGGTGAAGCGCTGCCCGCTCGCCGCGAGCCGGTCGACGTTGGGCGTGTCGTAGAAGCTGCTCCCGAAGCAGCCGATGTCCGTCCAGCCGAGGTCATCGACGAGGAAGAAGACGAAGTTCGTCTCGCCTGGCTCTATCTGCCGACCGGGGAGGGCGCAGGCAGCACATAGGAGGGCGGGCAAGAGGAGAGCTCTGTGGAGGGCCTTCATGCGCCAAGGATACGAAGTCCGCGAGGGAGCCAAGCCAGGACGCCTCAAGGAAGAAAGGGAACGCCCAAATCGCGTTCGAGCGGGTAGGCTGTGCCCAGAATGGAAATCAAGAACACGACCAAGCGACCCATCAAGGTCCCGCTCCCCGGCGGCAAGCGCCTCTTCCTCGGCCTCGGCGGCACGGGGCAGATCGCACCCAAGGCAGCCGAGCACCCGCCCGTGAAGGCCCTCATCGACAGCGGCGACCTCGAGGTCGTCGGCGGCGGCCGCTCCAAAGGCGACGGCGGCGGCGGCGGCGGGATCAGCTCCTCGCAAGGCGACGGCAGCGGGGGTGGCAACATCCGGCGCACCGGAGATCGCTGACGCATCACCTGATGACCACCGCAGCTGAAGCGCTCCAACGGCTGATCGACGGGAACCAACGCTTCCTCGCCGGAGCGCCGAGCGGCGTCCTCTCAGAGGTGGCCAAGCGCGAGGCCCTCAAGGACGGGCAAGCACCCTTCGCAGTCATCCTCGGCTGCGCCGACTCTCGGGTCTCGCCCGAGCTCGTCTTCGACCAAGGGCTCGGCGAGCTCTTCGTCGTCCGCACGGCTGGACACGTCGCGACGCCGGTCGAGCTCGGCAGCATCGAGTACGCCGTCGAGCACCTCGGCGCGCGCCTCATCGTGGTCCTCGGACACTCCTCCTGCGGCGCGGTCCAAGCGACGCTCGGCGCTATGGAGGACCCCGAGGGAGAGGCCACGCCGAACATCAGCGAGCTCATCGAACACATCCGCCCTGGGCTCACGTCACTTGAGAGCGCCGCGGGCGCGGAGCGCCTCACAGAAGCCGTGAGCGCGAACGTCCGCGCGACCGTCGAGGGCTTGAGCGCAGGCTCTGACGTCCTCCGCGAGCGCGGAGACCTCGTCATCATGGGCGCCGTCTACTCTCTTGAGACGGGCGCGGTCGAGCTCCTCCCCGCGTCAGACGACGCCTGAGAGGCTCCGCCTGCGCGGCGCCGCAGCAGAGTGACCTCTTGATCCCGGGGCTCCGCTAGGCTGTATAGCCTCATGCTCAAGCTCCTCCTCGCTCTCCCGCTCTTCGCCAGCGCTCAAGACGCCCCCGAGCGACCGACGAACATCGTCTGGATCTCCGTCGAAGACATGAGCCCCTGGCTCGGCTGCTATGGCGACGACACCATCCCGACGCCCAACGTAGACGCCCTGGCTGCGCGCGGCAGGCGCTACACGAAGGCCTACGCGAACGCGCCAGTCTGCGCCCCCGCCCGCGCCACCCTGATCACCGGCTGCTACGCGACCGCCATCGGCGCCATGCACATGCGCACCGGCAAGCCGAGCACGGCCGCCCTCGCCGCGGACCCCGGCGCCTACGACGACATCCCCTCCTACGAGGCGACCCCGCCTGCCGAGGTGCGCTGCTTCCCCGAGCTCCTCCGCGAGGCCGGCTACTACTGCACGAACGCCTCAAAGCGTGACTACCAGTTCAACGCGCCCCCCACCGTGTGGGATGCCTCGGGCGGCAAGGCTCACTGGAAGAACCGGCCAGACCCGGAGCAGCCCTTCTTCGCCGTCTTCAACCTGACGATGACCCACGAGAGCGGCACCTTTCAGTCCAAGAAGCGCAACCCGAAGGTCACAGACCCGAGCGCGGTGAGCGTCCCTCCCTACTATCCCGACACCGCCGTCGTGCGTGATGACATCGCTCGCACCTACGACAACATCGCCGCGATGGACAAGCGCGTGGGCAAGATCGTGGCAGAGCTAGATGACGCCGGGCTCCTTGAAGACACGGTCATCTTCTTCTTCAGCGACCACGGCGTCGGCCTCCCCCGCGGCAAGCGCTACGTGTACGCCTCCGGGACGCACGTCCCCCTCATCGTCTGTCACCCCGGCGCCGAAGCCGCCGTCACGGACCGGCTCGTGAGCTTCGTCGACTTCGCGCCGACGGTCCTCTCCATCGCCGAACTCGAGCCCCCCGCCTGGATGATGGGCCACGCCTTCGACGGCGCGCACGAGGCGCCTGCGCAGCCCTTCGTCTTCTTCCACGCGGACCGCATGGACGCAGAGACCGACCGCTCGCGGGCGGTGACCGACGGGCGCTACCGCTACATCAAAAACGGCATGACCGACCGCCCGCGGCTGTACCCCGTCGCCTACGCCGAGGGCGTCGCGACGACCGGCGAGATCCACAAGCTGCGCGCCCGGGGGAACGCGACCGCGGCCCAGTGGCAGCTCGTCTCCATGACCAAGCCTGCAGAGGAGCTCTACGAGACCGCGGTCGACCCGCACGAGATCAGGAACCTCATGGGGACTCCAAGCGCACAGGAGCTCGTCGCCCCGCTGAGCAAGGCCTTGGACGGCTGGCTTGAGCGGACGCAGGACCTCGGTCTCATGCCCGAGGCCGAGATGGTGAAGACGCGTCTCTGGCCACCCGCCGGAGCGCAACCTGAGACCGCCGCGCTTGAGCTCGACTATGCCGAGGACGGGAGCGCCCAGCTCTCATGCGCCACGCCCGGCGCCTCTATCGGGTACCGCGTGAGAGGAGAGAAGGTGTGGCACCTCTTCACCGCCTCAACCCGCTTCGAGGGCGGCGAAGAGTACGAGGCCGTCGCCCACCGGATCGGTTACCTGCAGAGCCCCGTCCTCTCCTTCCAAGTCGAGACCACTCGCTGAATCACTGAGGGCCTGTTCATCATGGAGCTCGTCTTACTGCTCTTGAGCGTCGTCGCCGCCGGGGTACCGATGGTGGCGTACCTCCTGCTCATGCGCTGGATGGACCGCTACGAGCGAGAGCCGCTCGGGCTCGTCATCGCGGCCTTCGCCTGGGGAGGGATCGGCGCGATCGTGCTCAGCGTCATCGGCTCGATCGTCCTGATGCTCCCCTTGGGGCTCGCCACCGACGAGACCACGGCCATGTTCCTCTCGGTCTCGATGGTCGCGCCCCTCGTCGAGGAGCCGGCCAAGGCGCTCGTCCTCTTGCTCCTCTATCGCTCCCGGCAGTTCGACAACGCGACCGATGGCTTCGTCTACGGCGCGGCCGCCGGACTGGGCTTCGGCATGAGCGAGAACTTCCTCTACTTCGCCTCCACCGCAGGCGAAGGGGTCGGCGCGTGGGTCATCGTCGTCATCCTGAGAACCCTCTTCACTGGGCTGATGCACGCCTGCGCCACCTCCATGGTCGGCGCGGCCCTCGGCTGGGCCAAGTTCTCGACCTCGCCGCGCCGCAAGCTCGCGCTCCCCCTCTCTCTCCTAGCAGCGATGGGGATGCACGCGCTCTGGAACGGCCTCGCGATGGCGCCGATGGTCTTCGAGGCCGGCGCCGCACTGCCCGTGATCTCCTTCCTGCTCTTCCCCGTGGAGTTCATCGCCCTGTTCATCGTCTTCCAGGCCTCCCTCACGTCCGAGAGCCGCCTCATCAAGCGCGAGCTCAAGGAGGAGGCCGCGCGCGGCACCTTGCCAGGGGCGCACGTCGAGCGCTTCTCCAAGTGGTCAGCGCGCCGCGACCACGCCAGCTGGGTCCCCAAGGGAGTCGACGGCCCGCGCTACATCGAGCTCGGGACCCTCTTGGCCTTCCGTAAGAACCAGCGCGCGGCTCGACCTCATGACGCCTACTACGCCGAGGAGGTCATACGCCTACGCCGAGAGCTGCGGGAGCTCCTGGGAGCGCCGGCGGAGAGCTAGGCGCTCAGTTCCCGCGCTGTCTGCCGCGCCCGCCTCTACGGCGGCCCTGCCCTCGCCCCTGCTGCGGGCTCGGACCGCCGCGCTCATAGGCGGGGAGCTCGAGGTGCTTCGGGTCGAGGGCGTCTAGCGCGGCCTGAAGGCGCGCCTGCTCCTCGGTGACGCCGCGCTCCTCTAGGCGCGCCCGGACCATCTTCGCCGTGTCCACGGTCGAGATGTTGAGGCCGTCCAAGGAGGAGGCCGAGTCTGGGCTCCTGCTGAAGGAGGCGAGGATCAGCTCGACAGCGCCCGCGTCCTGATCGGACTCATACGCGAGGCGCGCCTGACCGCCGTAGCAGAGCGCGACGTAGTGCGCGGCCGAGGCCGCGTTCTTCGGGTTGTTCACCACCGAGTTCTCGAAGTGAGCGATGGCGCGGTCATAAGCGGCGACAGCCCCCTCGTCGTCTCCGCGGCGGCGCATGAACTCCGCGGCGACCAGGGAGGCGTAGCCCGCGAACCAGGGCAGGTTGGGCGAGGCGCCCTCCGCCTTGAGCATCTCCTCATAGGTCGCCTCGAGGCTGTTCAGCCCAGAGACGCCGCGTCGGAAGAGCAGCTGTTGGCGCAAGCGCGCGTGAAGCGACTGGGAGTCCGGGAAGCGGTCCATGCCACGCTGCAGGACCTCGTCCGAGTCCCGGTAAGCCTTCAGGGCGAAGAGGAAGTCGTACTGGTTCGCGGCGTGGAGGTCTGTGCCGTGAGGATGTCCTGCGAGGACCTCGTAGGCGCCGTTCAGATCAGCGAGCCACTCCGACGGCCAAGGCTGCTGACTGTTCGCCGCGTTGGCGATGTCGCGCTGCCTGACCTCTGCGAAGAGCCCGAGGGCGGCGGCCGCGCTCCAAGAGTTAGCGTCTTCAGGGAGGCCGCCGACGGCCTCCTCTGCGAGTCCATACGCGACCTCACGCTCTCCCAGGTAATAGGAAGAGAGCGCCTTCACGGCGGCTACACGCCAGCCCGTCGCCCCTGCCTCTTCTGCCTCGCGCGCAGCGTCACGCGCGTCTTTGAAGAGCAGCTTGGAGTAGTCCTCGTTCGCCTGGGGGTGCGCAGCGAGGGAGAGGTAACCTTCCGCCATCGCGACGAGCGCCACCGGGTCCGCTGCCTGCGCTCCGAGCTCTCCCTCCTCGAGCTTCTTCGAGGGGTCCCTGGGACGGGCCTGAGCGGCCGCGTACTCGAGCGCCGTCTTCCACTGCGAAGAGTCCACGTTCCCTGAGCCTGAGCTGAGCCCGCGGTGGACGGCGGCGAGCGTTCGCGCGTGCGTCGACACATCGGCCAAACCCTCCAGGGCGGCGATGAGCGCCGCGCGGTCCTCGTCACCGAGGGGCAGGTCGAGGACATCGCCGATCAAAGCGACGGCGTCGGGGGTCGGGTTCTGGAGGAGGACGCCCCAAGCGACCTGTCGCAGCTCAGGGTCATTTCCGAAGAGCGCGAGGCGCAAGAGGTCTACCTGAGGGACCTCTTTGTATGTGCCCGCCGACTCGAGGAGCTTGCGTCGCATGACCCGGTCGCCGCCGCGGTAGGCGGCCTCGATCTCGGCGCGGTCCTTGGTCGCGCGGCTCGCGACCCGCTCAAGGAGCGAGCGGTCACCGCGGTTGACCTCGGGCTCGACCGGCTCGCGGTTGGCGATGCCCTCCTCGACCGTGGCGAAGACAGACTGAGTGTCGAAGGCGTAGTAGACGTCGTACTGCTCGCCGCCAGAGAGCTCGTACATGATGTGCCGCGGCGCGACGCGCTCCCCCTCAAAGAACTGCTCGAAGAGGATGGGTTCGATAGCGATGTGCTCACCGCAAGTGACCCCCCCGAAGCGCGGGCACGGGATACGGTTGCCGTCGTCGTCGTGGTCGCGCGGCGTGTGGCGATAGACCGAGGCCATCACCGTCACATAAGGCTCGTAGAGGGCGGCGATGTCCGGCTGCCTGTATCGAATGCCCGCGTAGTGCTCGCTGGCGATCTCACCGTCCATGTTCACGCAGATGAGGATCGGCTTCCCGGTCTCGCGGGCGACCGTGAGGGCGTCATCCCAGGTGCGCTCCCAGGTGATGAGGCAGGGTTTGGCCCAGTCCTCTTCGGTGGGCGCGTACCACATCTCTTCGCGGCTGATCCCGTCGACCTGGGCGCTCGCCTGCGCAGAGAAGAGGAGGGTCGCCAGCGCTGTGCGTGTGAAGAGAGAGGTGCTCATGAGGTGCTCCGGGGGCCGGGGTCGCGGCGGCCCATTATGCCCTAGGCCGCTGGCTTCACCGCGTCACAGTGGAGGCTCGAGTGAGCGCATGGGAGGCATGAGCCACAGAGGCCAGCGCCTGGGAGCGCTGGCGGCGCGCGCTCCTTTTGCCTAGAGCCCTAATTATTCAGAGCGCGCTCACTCGCCCCAAAACGCCCTTTTTGGAGTGTTTAGAGGGGGTAAAGCCACTTCGAGTTGCTACCCACCTAGCCCCCGCTATGCTTCTCCCACCTCAGAACGTGTCGATTTCGTGTCTTTCACCGCAAGTTGAAGGCTCCGACGCGGATCTGAGATCTTCCGCCCGAGCTGCCGCGCCTCCCTGTTGGATACGTTGGGACAGTCGAGCATCTGAAACTCTCTCTGTAAGTATTAAGAATGGGTAAGCGCCTGTACGTAGGAAACATCTCCTGGAACACCACCGAGGATGATCTCCGCACTGCATTTGGAGCCGGCGACCGCAACGTCACCGACTGTCACATCGTCACGGACCGTGAGACCGGTCGTTCACGTGGATTCGCCTTTGTCGAGCTGGGCTCGGATGAAGAGGCCCAAGCCGCGATCTCCGATCTCGACGGCAAGGAAATTGATGGCCGCGAGATCCGCGTCAACGAAGCTCGCGAGCGCCAAGAGCGCAGCGGCGGCGGCGGCGGCGGTGGCGGCGGCGGCGGCTGGTAGGAACCAGCACCGTCCCCCCTCGCGCGCTCTAGTGACGCGAGGCCGATAGAACGAAAGAGAGCGGTGACCCCTCGAGGGTCGCCGCTCTCTCTGCATAACGGCATTCCGCGAGCCCATCGGGATCATCCTCGCTCTACGGCGTATCATCCAAACCATGCGCACCTTCCTCTGCACCGCCTTTCTCGCAGCCTTCGCCGTCACGGCTCCCGCCCAAAACTCCGGGCGGAAGATCCGCACTCAACCCTCCGAGCTCGCAGCCAGAGCTGGCAGCGCGGTCGAGTGGCGGACAGACCTCGCGAGCGCCCTCGAAGAGGCGAAGGAGGAGAAGAAGCCCCTCTTCTGGTATGTGCCCACGATCCACCGGTCCCCCATGGACCGCAAGGTGGAGATCGATCGCTACATGATGGCGGGTCCCTTCTCATGGCCACGGGTGAGCTCCTTCGTGAACGAGCACTTCATCCCCGTGCGAATGAAGGCCGGCAGAGAGGAGTGCGACACCTACGAGCTGAAGCCCCTCGGCTTCGTCGAGCCGGGCTGGATCGTCTTCGACGCGAAGGGCAAGGAGCTCGGACGCGAACACAAGATCACCACCTTCCACCCCGCGCGATTCCTCTCTCCGCTCGCAGAGCTCTCGAAGAAAGAGAACCCGGCTATGGACGGGCTCCCCGGTGACGCCGAGGACGCCGCAACCGCGCGCTGGCTCACGGGCGTGACGCACTGGCTCTCTCAACGTGAAGAGGAGGCCCGCGCCGAGTGGACCGCCATCACCAAGGAGCACGCAGACCACCCGCTCGCCTGGAAGGCGGCGATGGAGCTCGAAGGGCACGGCCCCTTCGTCCACGCCTTCGCGACCTACGCCGCGCTCCCGGCGAAGGCCCTCGAGCCCTCAGCGGAGGGGACCACCGTCTTGCCTGGCGTCTACTCAGAGGGAGACCTCTGGGAGCGGAGCGCCGCGTTCCTCCTCGCAGCCCAGCGCTCGCACGGCGGCTGGGAAGACTCGACCTATGACTTCGGCGGGACCGACGGGCTGCCGAACGTCTTCGTCGCCATCTCATCCGTCTGCACCATCGGTCTCTTGGAGCACGCCGCGCGCCTCGACGAGCCCGACCCTGCGGTCGAGGCGGCGCTCGAGCGCGCCCTCGGCTACATCTCGGATGAGTCCAAGCTCAACCGCGAGGACACCGACGAGCAGTTCTGGGCGCACGCCTACCTCGCGCGCGCGCTCACCCGCTGGATCGAGCTGCGGCCGAGCGACAGAGAGCGCGTAACGCCCACCCTCGAGCGCGCGACCGCGGACCTCATCACCACCCAAGGCAAGGACGGGGCCTGGGCGCACGAGTACGCCAACCCCTTCGTGACCTCAGACGCGCTGATCGCCCTCGCCGAGGCCAAGCGCGTCGGCGTCGTGCCTGAAGACCTCCCGCAGGCCGTGGAGCGCGGGCTCGCGAGCTTGCTGCTCTGCAGGACGACCGAGGGCGCCTACAGCTACGGGCAGCCGCGCCGCCGGGCCGCGCGCGCCTCTATGGAGGGCTCGGTGGGCCGCACCCCGCGGGGTGAGCTCGCCATCACCCTCTGGGCGCCGAAGGACTCCATCGGCCTCAAGAAGGCCGTCGCGCTCTCCTTCGAGCACGAGGAGCACCTGCTCCCCGCGCAGAAGTACGACGACCACACCTCGAGCCACGCCTACGGCGGCTTCTTCTTCTACTACGACCTCCTCGCGCGCACCGAGGCCATCGCCGCCCTGCCCAAGGGCGCGGCGCGCGGGCGCGTCGCCAAGGACCAGCACGAGCAGCTCATGGGCCTGCCTGAGTTCGACGGCGTCTTCATGGACAGTCACGAGATCGGGCGCGCCTACGGCACGGGCATGGCGCTCTGGTGCTTGGGCACCTTGGGCGGCCTGGACTGACTCGACCTTGGACTCCGTCAAGCTCGCAGAGCACATCCGCCTACAGTTCGAGCTCGACTGGCAGGGCATCCACGGCCCCTCTCATTGGGCGCGCGTCCGCGCCATCGGCCTTGAGCTCGCAGAGATCACTGGCGGCGACCCCGTCGTCGTCGAGCTCTTCGCCTGGCTGCACGACTCGCGTCGGCAGAACGATGACTATGACCCCGAGCACGGCGAGCGCGCGGCCTCCTTCGCGGCTGAGCTGCGAGACGAGCTCTTCGAGATCACCGACCTGCAGCTCGCCCTCCTCCAGGAAGCCTGCCGAGGTCACAGCGACGGACACTTGCAGGCTGACGTCACCGTCCAGACCTGTTGGGACGCAGACAGGCTCGATCTAGGTCGGGTCGGGATCACGCCAGATCCAGAGCTCCTCTGCACAGAGGCGGCTCGATCCCCAGAGCTGCGGCGCTTAGCAGAGGACCGCTCAGACCGCTGGTCCGACTGGAGCTGGCGCCGAGGGCGCTGACCCGCTCACTTGATGTGGCAGGTGGGCTCGATCCCGCGCTTCTCGAAGTAGCGCTGGTGGTACTCCTCGGCGCGCCAGAAGGGCTTCGCGTCGACGAGCTGGGTCACGATCGGGTTCTTGAAGCGCTTGGCCTCAGTGAGCGCAGCGACCGCCGCCTCCGCTGCTTCGCGCTGGGCGTCGTCGTAGCAGAAGATCACCGAGCGGTACTGCGTGCCGACGTCCGGCCCCTGCCGGTTGAGGGTCGTCGGGTCGTGGTTGTCGAAGAAGACCTCGACGAGCTTCTCG
>JAKVCE010000310.1 GCA_022447405.1 Planctomycetota bacterium
GAACTCAGGGTTTGTCGAACGCTCCGGGATCTCTGCGAGGGTAGCCAGGACGAAGTCCTCGCCGAGGCGACGCTTCGAGGTCCCGAGCTCCTCGATGACGTGCCCCATCTGTTCGAAGTTCGCGTTCTCCTCCACCAGCGCCTTGTACCAGCGGTGCAAGACGACGCGGCGCGCCGCCGGGGTGTCCCCATGAAAGCCTGGGTTCTGAACCATCCAGAGGCGGGCGTTCGCGCTGCCGCGCTTAGCGAGGTCCTCAAAGTAGGGCTGATATTCGTAGCCAGGGGGGCTCGGGAGCTGGCTCTTGGGGACTCCCCTGAGCCTCAGCTTCTTCTCCTCGATCGACCAGGTCTCCAGAGCGTTGGCGTAGCGGGACTCGAGGCGCTCGTACTCGACGTCCAGCGCGACTGAGACGTCGTCCTGCAGAGCCAGGACGGGGGCCCCCAAGAGGAGCGCGGCGAGAGATACGTTGAGCGGGGACATGTCTTGGTCTACGGGGAGCAGGATCGCGCGTTGGTGGCAGAGTATACCCAGCGCCCGAACTCGCCCCTCAGGCTAGGGAGGCGGCGGCCCTGTCGAGTAGACTCTCTCACCCTATATCGGCCCAGATCGACCCCCAAGATGAGCAGCACCGCGACCCAAGACACCAGAGACCCCGCTCCGGATCAGGAGTGGGTCGCGCCGCGCGCCTCTGCCGCCTCCAGCGGCTCCTCGGCGTCGCGCCTCGCGCCGATCTGCGACAAGGTCCTCTCCGGGCAGCGGATCACCCCAGAGGAGGCCCTCACCCTCCACGATGAGGCAGACCTCCTCACCCTCGGGACCTTGGCCGACGCCGTGCGCTGGCGCCTGCACCCTGAGCCCGTCGTCACCTACATCGTCGACCGCAACGTCAACCCGACGAACTCCTGCGTCACGGACTGTGGTTTCTGCGCCTTCTACCGCCGCCCCGGAGACCCCGAGGAGTACGTGCTCCCGCGCGAAGAGATCGTGGCGAAAGTACAAGAGACCGCCGACCTCGGCGGCCGCCAGATCCTGATGCAGGGCGGACACCACCCGCGCCTCAAGACGGACTGGTGGTGCGACCTCATCGCAGACCTCCGAGAGCGCTTCCCCCAGGTCAACTCACACGCCCTCTCTGCGCCGGAGATCGAGCACCTCTCCAAGCTCGACAAGCGCCCGGTCGAAGAGGTCATCCGTGACCTCAAGGACGCCGGCCTCGGCAGCGTCCCCGGCGCTGGCGCCGAGATCCTCGTGGAGCGCGTGCGCCTGATCATCGCGCCCAGGAAGACCACCACAGACAAGTGGCTCGACGTCCACAGGAAGATCCACGAGGCGGGCCTGCGCAGCTCCGCCACGATGATGTTCGGTCATGTCGAGACCGCCGCTGAGCGCATCGAACACTTGGCGCGCCTGCGCGACCTGCAAGACGAGACCGGCGGCTTCACCGCCTTCGCCTGCTGGACCATGCAGCCCGACGGCGTCCCCCAGGAAGAGATCTACCCCGAGCGCGCGACGCCCGGCGTCTACCTCCGGGTCCAGGCGCTCAGCCGGATCTTCCTCGACAACTTCAAGAACATCCAGACGAGCTACGTCACGCAGGGCGTGAAGATGGCCACGGTCACCCTGCGCTACGGCTGCAACGACTTCGGCGGGACCATGCTCGAAGAGAACGTCGTCTCAGCGGCGGGCTGCTTCCACCTCGAGAGCGTCCAGCGCATCGAGGACGCCATCGCGCGCGCGGGCTTCACTCCGCGTCAGCGAAACTCCTGGTATGGGATCTCGGACGAGCGTCACGAGAGCGGATGCGCTCCGAGCTCCGCAGAAGAGGCCAGCTATGAGATCACCGCGGGGGGCGTCGCCTGATGTCTCTCGGGCTGCTCACCTCCGCCTCCATCATGGAGCGCGCGACGTCCGCCGGCTTGGGCGAGATCGCTGGGAAGGTCTTCGACGGCGAGCGGCTCTCACGTGAGGACGGGGTCACGCTCTACGAGGCGCCTGACCTGCACCTCGTCGGCGCGCTGGCGAACCACGTCCGCGAAGGTCTCCACGGTGACCGCGCGTACTTCAACGTCAACCAGCACATCAACTACACGAACATCTGCAACAAGCTCTGCCGCTTCTGCGCCTTCCAGCGCCTGCCCAAGCAGGAGGGCGCCTACGTGATGTCGCCGGAGGTGATCGCTGAGAAGATCACAGAGCAGCTCTCAGAGCCGGTCACAGAGGTGCACATGGTCGCGGGCATTCACCCCAAGCTCGACTACGACTACTACCTCGACATCCTTCGAGCGGTGAAGGGCGCGCGGCCCGAGATCCACATCAAGGCCTTCACCATGATCGAGCTGATGCAGATCGCGCGCGTCGCGCGGCGCCCGCTCGAGGAGGTCCTGCCCGAGCTCATCGAGGCGGGGCTTGGCTCGTGCCCAGGCGGCGGCGCGGAGGTCTTCGCTGACCGCGTCCACCTCGAGGGCTACCACCTCAAGAACACCGGCCAGCAGTGGATCGACACCGCACGCACCGTCCACGAGGCCGGTCTGCGCTCCAACTGCACCATGCTGCACGGCCACATCGAGACCATCGAAGAGCGCGTCGACCACCTCGACCGCCTGCGCCTCCTCCAGGATGAGACCGGTGGCCTCCAGACCTACATCCCGCTCTCCTTCCACCCGGAGAACACGGAGTGGGCTCACCTCCCCGGCCCCACCGCCTTGGACGAGCTGCGCGAGATCGCCGTCGGCCGCCTGATGCTCGACAACATCCCGCACGTGAAGTCCTACTGGATCATGCTCGACATCCCGATCGCACAGCTGGCCCTCTCTTACGGGTCAGACGACGTGGACGGCACGGTGGTCGAGGAGCGCATCTACCACGAGGCTGGCGCGACCACTCCCCAAGAGGTGAAGCGCGCTGAGCTCATCCAGTGGATCCGTGACGCCGGGCGCACCCCCGTAGAGCGCGACACGCTCTACAACGTGGTCTGGGAAGAGGCCGCGCTCGCTGAGGTCTGAGCTAGAGCCTTAGAGCTCAGGGCAGCCAGACGACCTCGTAGCCGTTGCTCAAGTTGAAGCCGGTGCCGCAGAAGGTGGTCTGTGGGTCCCGGTACCAGAGCTGGTAGCGCTTCGTGTCACCCGCGCTGACCCCACCGGCCGACGCGAGAGGGATCGTCGTCGCTGACCAGCCGCCCACGCCTGCGAAGCGGACCTGCAGCCTGATCACGCCGCCGCCTGCGCAGCGCAGACCGTCACCGAACTGCACCCCA
>JAKVCE010000311.1 GCA_022447405.1 Planctomycetota bacterium
GACGAGAGCCGCGAGGAGTGCGCTCGCGTCTACCTGAACTATCTCCAACTCTACTTGCAGTTCTACTCGATGCTCTCTGAGCGCGAGCGCCGCGCCCTCCACCTCGTCGAGGTCGAGGAGTGGAGCTATCGCCAGACCGCAGACGAGCTCGAGATCAAGTTGGAGAACTTGAAGATGGTCATCTTCCGCGCTCGCAGGAAGATCCATCGCGCCATGCGCCGCGTCTTTGACGGCCTCTCTCCGGATTGCCGTCCCGCTCGTGACCCATCCAGCGGGAGCGCAGCTCGCGGGGTCCAACCTCTCTCTTCCCAAAACCCGACCGACTCGGTCAAGGACTCAAACAGTCAATGAGTGGATATCACGACATCGACGAGATGGGATCTCACTCGGGGTTCCTCCAAGACCTCTCCTGCATGTTTGATGGAGAGCTCGATGAGCACGCTGCTGGCCGCGCCATGCTCCACATCGAGGAGTGCGGCTCCTGCCGTAGCTTCTTCGAGGACCTCCGCGATCAGGTGCGTGCGCACCGCGACATGCAGAGGCCAGACGAGCTCTTCGCGCATATCGCGCTCTTGAGAGCTCAAGACGAGGGGAACGCCCAGCCCTTCAACCTGAGCGACGGCGTTGAGAGCATCGAGCTCATCAACCGCCTCGCTACGGTCTTCTATCAGCTCGGTAAGGCCTACGCCCTCTCGGCCATCGATCCTGGCTTTAGGACGAAGGTCTTCGAGGCCGTCGTCGCGGTCGAGAGCACGACGGAGGCCGGTCGTGGCTTCGTCGACGAGGTCCTCATGGACGGCAAGGAGCACCTCGGCGGGCTCGACTGGCGTGACGCCCGTCGCTCGCTGAACGGACGCCTAGAGCGCATCCAGGACCCGCTGGAGAAGGCGCGTCGCCTCCTCGATGAGTGCCTCGCGGCCGACCCCTCCCACGAGGAGGCCAGGCTCTACCTCGCCTTCTTGCACGCGCACGAGGGCAAGACCCTGCGCGCTGCCAAGGAGTACAAGGAGGTCTTTGACACCGCGATCGACGACCGCAACCGCGGACACGCTGCGATCCAGCTCGGAAACCTCCACGGGCGTGAGGCCGACTACAAGAAGGCGCTCGCCTGCTACCGCTGGATCACGATCAGCGGGCTCGACAAGTTGGACGACCGCTTCTTTGGCGCGCGCTTCAACACGGGGAAGTGCTGGGCGATGCTCGGGAACAAGGACCGCGCCCTCCAGACCTTCCGCGAGCTCTTAGACGCTCACCCTGAGCGCGCCGTTGAGGTGGCGCGCTACTTCGCAGGTGCATCGAGCCTGCGCGAAGAGATCGACTCAATCCCTGGATTCCCTGAGGAGCTCGTGGCCCGTTGCCCCGAGCTATTCACTGGCGCTGCCAATGGAGAGGCAGACAACTCATAGGGGCCAACACAATGAAGATGAAAATTAAAAACACGATGTACTCGAGCCTCCACGGCTTGATCCGGAGCACCACCACCACGTTAGCGCTCGTAGCTCTGACGTCTCTGGCGAGCGCACAGATGCCCGGCTTCAGCAGCGATGACGACTGGGTTGGGACGCTCCCGAACATTCACGTCGGACCTGAAGATGCCCAGCGCACTGGGGTCGATCAGGGCGTCTCAGCCTTCTACATCGAGGGCCCTTGGAGGCAAGTCCTGGACGCTGCGATGCGCGCTGGCGGGGGCTATGTCAGCGTCGAGGTGATCTCGAATGAGGAGTTCCGCGCGGTCTTCCATGGGGACCACTTCCTCGCCTTCGATCTCGAGCACTTCGAGGAGAACGACATCCGCTGCGGGATGAGGACCGAGACAGGGGCGGGGGTCGTCGCGCTCCAGGTCGGGCACCGACTCGTGCGCAGTCAACAGCTCTCGAGCGATCTCAGGATCCCGGTCAAGCGTCTCAATCGCCTGGGATTCTTGGACAGCGGCGTCATCCTGCACGCCGTTGATTCCTTGGGCGGACGCAGCCGCACCTCGATGCGGACGATCGGAGGTCGCCTCTACCTGTTCCAGACGAGCTGAAGGCTCAGCTGAGGAAGGCCGTGAACCAAGGGCCGCCACCGCGCTCTCGCGCGGTGGCGGCCCTCTCTCTTATCCCAGTGCGCGAAAGCTACGAGTGAGGCTTAACCCTGAGGGCAAACGACCGATCACCGACTGATCGGTCTAAGCATGGAGTCCATCTCACAGAACAACGTCGGGCCCCCGACGCCGCGTCCTGCTCTCTCGCTCTCATCTAACGCAGCAGCTTTTCTGCACGAGGGGCGCCTCGTCGCAGGAGAGGTGCTCCAGAGCTTGCCGGGAGGCGGCGTGCTCGTCGGGATCGGCGGGATGCGGGTGCCTGCGCGGGCGCAGGTCCCGCTCGAGCCGGGGCAGCGCTTCATGGCCACCGTAGAGACGACTGGCGAGGTGGTCGTCTTGCGCGTCCACGCAGGAGAACGCAGCAGCGCTGCCGCGCCGCTCCTTGAAGCGCTGCGGCAGCTCCTGCCCAGCGAGCGGTCGATCGGCGCCGTCTTCAACGAGCTCACGGCGCTCCTCAAGGGTCTCACCGGGAGCGATCGTGAGAGCGCGCCGAGGAAGCTCCAGAGCCAGCTCCAGGAGCACGCGTTCCAGCCGGGCTCTAAGGGCGCGGCCCTCGCCGCGCTCTTGAAGCGCGCAGGTCTCGGCCTCGAGGCCGCGCTCGCATGGGCCGGAGCTGGCGGGGCGTCGGCGAAGAGCTCAGCGCTCAAGGAAGACTTGAAGGCGCGTCTCCTCATGGCTCGCGCTGCCACGACCGACGCTACGCTCAAAGACTCGCTCACTAAGGCCGTCCGCTCGATTCAGTCAGAGCAGGTGAAGGGGCTGGCCCGGGAGGCTGGCGCGGAGCCCCGCTGCGTTTCGCTGCCGTTCCCTGACCCGGGCCTTCAGACCGGAGCTTGGACCACGGCCTGGCTCACTCTCCACGGGGGAGGGGAGAGCGATGATGAGCCTGTAGCGGGTGGCGACGGAGCGCGCCTGCACCTGGACCTGGAGCTCGTGAAGTTGGGTCCGGTCAGCGCGGACCTCTGCGTCCTCCCTGACGGTGTCTCGATCCGTGTCCTCGTGGAGAGCGAGCGCGCTCAAGCGCTCCTCCAGGACGCGCTCCCGAGCCTCGAGCGAGCGCTCGGCGCAGCAGGTCTAGAGGTCGACGCTCGCGTAGGGGTCGCGCCCCCTGAGTCCTTCACGAGCCCAAGAGACTCCTCAGGAGTCCGCTTCCTTAGAGAGCATCACGT
>JAKVCE010000312.1 GCA_022447405.1 Planctomycetota bacterium
GACCAGTACGTGATCGCCCAGGAGCACGCGAAGAAGATCCTCTCGGTCGCGGTCTACAACCACTACAACCGCCTTCGCCACCAGGGTCGACACCCTGAGCTTCACGGCGAGGTGGAGATCGAGAAGTCGAACGTCCTCTTCGTCGGCCCCACGGGCTCTGGCAAGACGCTCCTCGCCCGAACCCTCGCGCGCATCCTCGACCTCCCGATCGCGATGGCTGACGCCACGACACTGACCGAGGCGGGCTATGTGGGCGAGGATGTCGAGAACATCCTCCTCAAGCTCCTGCAAGCAGCGGACTTTGACGTCGAGCGCGCGCAACAAGGCATCATCTACGTCGACGAGATCGACAAGATCGGCCGCACAACCTCCAACGTCTCCATCACGCGAGACGTCTCGGGCGAGGGCGTTCAGCAGGCCCTGCTCAAGATCCTCGAAGGGACCGTCGCCAACGTCCCCCCGCAGGGTGGGCGCAAGCACCCCGAGCAGTCCTACATCCAGCTCGACACCTCGAACATCCTCTTCATCTGCGGCGGCACCTTCAGCGGCATCGAAGAGATCATCGCGAGACGCATCGGCGGCACCGCGATCGGCTTCGGCCGCAAGCAAGACGTGCAGGACACAGCCCGCAAGCATGGCACCACCTCGGAAGAGACAGAGGAGGTCTTCGACCTCCCCCAGCTCCACGAAGCAGGCGCACGCGACGCCTACGTCCCCTTCTTGATCCCCAAGGACCTCGTCGAGTTCGGGCTCATCCCCGAGTTCATCGGGCGACTCCCCGTAACCGCAAGCCTTGAGACCCTCGACCGGGCAGCCTTGGTTCGCGTACTCCAGGAGCCTCGCAACTCCCTCGTCCAGCAGTACCAAGCTCTCTTTGCCTTGAACGGCAAGACCCTCGAGTTCACTGAGGACGGCCTCGATGCCATCGCGGACATCGCCATCGACCGAGACACAGGCGTCCGCGCCTTGCGCTCGATCATCGAGGACGCGCTCCTGGACCTGCTCTACGAGCTCCCGGCGCGCGACGACGTGGACGAGTTCGTGGTGGACGCCGATGTCATCCACAAGCGCAAGGTCCTCGCGAAAGGCCTCACCCACAAGGACCTGCCGGAGCCCAGCGACGAGCCCGCCATGGGCCCGCGCACTACAGAGCCGGAGCCCGAGAGCGACTCCAACCGCGAGAGCGCCTGAGCCCCTGGCTCAGTCGTACGCAGGGACGGCGGGGTCAACCCCCACCTCGTCAAGATAGGCCGCCGCCGCGCTGACGATGTCCTCGGGCTCGAGCTCTAGCCCGAGAAACTCAGAGGCCATCGCCTGAGTCTCGAGGGCGCGCCCGAAGCAGTGGTGCATGACCTCTGGAGACAGCGAACCCGCGCTCAGCTGCTCCTCCAAGAGCGGGTGCCAGGCTGGCTCGATCTGGGTCAGCTCGTTCCAATCGTTCCAGGTCGCGACCTGAATCCAGTCCGGCCTGGAGTCCAAGGCGGCGGCCTGCGTCGTCGCGAAGAACGCCCCCTCCATCGCGCCAGCGACCCGCACACACAGGGGCAAGCCGTCCTCCCCGATCAGGTTTGTGCCGCCCCAGCCTGCCACGCCGCTGTCGTCGAAGCCTGGCCAGACCACAGCCGCGGCGACGCGGCCCTCTCCCTCACTCCAAGCCCAAGAGCGCACGCTCGACGCGACGCCGTGAGCGTGAGCCTCCAAGGTGCCCACCACAGGGTCCGGCCAGCTCGGGGTGCGGTGCCTCAGGTCCCCGAAAGTCCGGAAGCGCAGGTAGTCCCTCGAGACCAAGCTCCAGCGCGACAGGCCCTCAAAGGCAGAGGCCTCACCAGGCTCGTTATCGGCGATGAGGAAGAGGCGCTCGCCCGTGCTCTGCTCGACCTTTTTGAGCGCGTCCCACCAAGCGGCAGCGCTCATACCCTCGCCGCCCCACTCCAGGGAGTTCCTGAATACATAGACGACCAGGCGCCCGTCGTGGCGCAAGACTCCTCGACGCCGACCGTAGGTCGAGGCGTAGTGGACGAGATCCCTCACGACCCCGGCGCGTCGCTCCGCGAGGGTCTCCTCGCTTGTGATCCACCCTTGGAAGTGAACCTTTGGCTCGTACATGATCGCGACCCGAAAGCCTCCGTCCATCGCGTCGACTTCGTCCAGCAACACCTCGAAGCTGTCCTCGTTGAGCGCGTCCATCCCGTTGGAGCGGGTCTGCTCTGCGAGCGTGTGCCCGAGGTGATCGAAGACGAAGTGGTCGACGCCTGCAGCTGCAGCGACCCGAATGTGATACCGAGCGATGGCCGGGTCTCGACTGTCGTAGGTCCCCGCCAAGGGGAGGTTCGCGGCCCCGCTGAGTGAGCTCACGGCCGCGTCACGTCGCCCATTGGCGCGGTGACAGTCAGGGCTCACGTCGCAGTCAGGGTCATGGTTGAGCCCCTCCCAGCCGGGGTCGCACGGAGTCCCGGCGGTCCACCTCCAGTTCCTCCACTGGAGCCCGGGGGTCCCTGGACCCGTCTCTTGCCAGGCCACCGACGCGTAGCGTCCGACGTAGTTGCAGCCGAGGAGACGGGGCGGGTGCCCGTGGACACCTCCCAGCGCACCGAGGGCTGCGTCGTCCACCGAGAGCGACCCGCTGAACGTCTTCTCCACCTCCAAGCTGAGCTCCATATGAGCCAGCCGCAGCGACTTTGACGCGCGCACCTCCAGATATCTCCAGCTCCCTCGGTCCGCC
The DNA here is from genome assembly GCA_022447405.1 of Planctomycetota bacterium. Classification (GTDB taxonomy): domain Bacteria; phylum Planctomycetota; class UBA1135; order UBA1135; genus JAKVCE01. The sequence goes on from JAKVCE010000312.1 coordinate 2,723, forward strand.
GCGGTCGGGCTCCAGCGAACCCGCCCCAAGAGGACCGACCGGCCGCGACTACCAGCCAAGAGCCGCAGCTCCACTCTGTGTTCTCGGGTAGGCCGCGCTCCAAGGCGAGCCCCTTCGTCTATCCGGACCCAGACGCCAGCCTCTGCCTTGTCTCCGACGGCGAGCTCAAGCGGCGCCTGATAGAGCGGGAGCGTCTGTCGCAGACCCGCTGCCCCTTGCCCCGCCAAGACGGCGTGCCTCACCCCGGTGTAGTCATCAGCGGTCGCGAGCGGGTCGCTCCAGAGGGTCACGCCCCAGGCCTCCCAAGCTCCCCCTGCGACGAGCGGAGCCTCAAAGCCGCCGTCCACGAGCGGCATCAGCGCCTCCTCATGGAGCGCGGCCCGGCACTCGTCAACGATGAGCTCCGTCGTGCCGCCGGGCGCGCTCGCTGCGATGAGGCGGAAGCGCAGGCCCTCGTCGCCTGCACGCAGGCGCCCTCCCTCAATCGAGGCGGCGTCCACCCCCAGCCAGCGCCCTTGCGCGC
>JAKVCE010000313.1 GCA_022447405.1 Planctomycetota bacterium
TGAGCTCGACAAGGGCTGGCGGGAGCTCAACGAAGAGCTCACGAAGGACGTGAAGCGCGCTTGGGAAGACGCCGTCGCGCGCCTCGAGAACGGGGTCACCCTCGACGCCTCTCTGGAGCTCTCGGCGTGGGCCCATGAGCACTTCAGCAGCGCTGGGCTCCTCTTGGATGACCTGCCAAAAGGGTTCAACTCCAAGGCGGTGGACGCCCTCGACGTGCGCGTGGAGGGGCTGGTGGAGCGGGAGGCTGAGCTCGCCATGCGGCGTGAGTTCGAGGCGATGGAGCGCCTCGATGAGGGCGCCTCGGCGTTCCTCCAAGAGCGCAGATACAGAGCGCTAGAGAGCTGGCTGCGCGTCGAGCGGGAGTCAGCGTCTCCCTCCGTGCGGAGCTTCATCGAGCTCAGGATCGAGGAGGCGGTCCTCCTCGCTGTCCTGATGGAGGACGCGCGCGCAGCGGTCATCGCCGGCGCAGACGGACTGATCTCGCTCAGAGAGGGAGGCTCCAAGATCGACAGCCAGGTGAGGCTCGAGGGGGACCCCGTGTATGAGCGCTTCTGGGTGAGCATCGCGCCAGGCTCGGAGCGCGCTTGGAGGTTGGGCGGTCCAGGATCCGTGGAGGGCGGGGTGCGACGGGTCTCTCGGGTCAGCCTCGAGGGTTTGGCCGGGCGGGGGCGCCTTGCCTCGAGCTCGCCTTCCTGCGCTTGGTTGAGGGTGACCTCCAGGCAGCGGCGGAGTGCTACGAGGCCTTGGGCGCGGCGGAGGCATCGACGCGCTTGGGAGATGAGCTCGGCGCGCGCTTGAGACCGCTCCTGGCCAGGGAGTCCAGCGAGGAGCGCGAGCGGCGCGCACAGGCTGAGCGCTGGGTGCAGACGCACGAGCTCGCGCAGCTCATGGAGGGCTCTCCTAAGAAGTCATTGAAGATGGTCGAGGCCTTCCTGCGCGACTATGGGGAGGCCTTGGACGTGGAGTCGCTCGCAAAGGTTCGTGGGTGGCGCGCAGCCTTGGAAGAGGTGACCGCGCCCTCGACGCTGGAAGACTTCGAGCGCACCTTCGCCGCCGACGAGGCGAGCTTCCCGCGGCGCGGCCGCGTCGAGCTCACGCAGCGCTTCGACTCCTTGGAGGAGGGCGCCTGGAGCATCGGTTCGTGGACCGCGCAAGGCCTCGGCTGGCAAGCGCCGCTGCACGCTGGCGTCGAAGAGCTCATCGCTGCCAAGGCGCCGACCCTGCTCCTCCGGGACCCCTTTGAGCTCGAGGCTGGACCCGTCGAGGTCGAGGTCGAGCTCGAGGTGCCGCTCGACGCGCGCGCCCGCCTGGTGGTCGTGAGCGCGATCGGCTTCCACTGCGCCCTCGTCACGGAGGCGGGCGGAGGCGGCCGCCTCGTCGCGGGCTCTCGAGACCTCGGCCGCGTGATCGAGCGCGCGATGAGCGGCGCGGGGGAGGAGTTCGACGGGCTGCTCCCCGGGGAGCGCTACTCGCTCAAGATGCGGGCCAACCAGTCTCGCGGGACCTTGACCGTCTCCCTCGACGGCGAAGAGCGCGTCCGGATCGAGGACCTCTCACCGAAGGATCGCGCGCGGAGCACGAGCGTGTCGCTGCGCTCCCTCGAGCCCCTGCTCCTCTCGGGAGTCCGGATCGAGGCTGGCAGGCGCTGAGCTCAGCGGACCAGCCGGTCCGCCCAGTCGATCCAGAGGGTCCAGTCCTCAGGGAGCACGCTGTGGCCTCCGTCGCGGACGTGGTACGCCGGCATGGAGCCGACGAGCTCGCCGGTCTCGGGGAAGCCTGTCGTCTCAAACCCTCCGACTCCGAAGAGCTCCCACGCAGGAGCGGCGGCGCGGGTGGCCTCGTACTCGCCGAGCGGATCGGCCCAGTCGTCCTCGATCGCTGAGCAGACCAGGAGCGGCCGCGGCGCGATGAGCGCGAGCAGGAAGTGCTGATCTAAGGGCAGGTGCTCTTCGCGGTCAGCGAAGCTCCAGAAGGCTTCGGTGAACCAGTAACCGATCACAGTGACGATCCGCTCGACGGTCTCTCCGCGGGCAGGGCGGGAGAGGGCCGCGCCACCGCAGCCCGAGTGGTTCGAGATCACGCCGGCGAAGCGCTCGTCGTAAGCGCCAGCGACGAGCGCGGTCTTGCCGTTCCTGGAGTGACCGTGGACGACGACCCTGTCGCCGTCGATCCTGGGGTTCTCGATGAGGTGATCGAGCGCGCGCGAGAGGCCCCACGCCCACGCGCGGATCGTCCCCCAGCTGTGCTCCCCGGGCGTGACGGACTTCGAGCGCGGAGCGCGGATCCCGTCCTCTGTGACCCAGGTGTCGGGGTCGATGTCACCGTGGTAGAAGGTCGCGACGGCCCAGCCCTTCGCGAGGGCCTGCTCGTAGTCCCAGCGCTCGGCCTTCATCCCGCGCTGCTCATCATTCGCAGCGCCGTCACGCCCGCCGCGGCTGTCAGCCATCCACGACTCCGTGAGCATGACCTTCGAGTCATGGGTCGTCGCGTGGTTGCCGTTGAAGTTGAGCCCGAGGAAGCAGGGAGCGCTCTTCACACCGACCGGAGAGTAGATCAGGAGGTCGATCCAGACTCCGTCGGCGACGTGCAGGCGGACTTGCTCACGCCACGCCTTGCCGTCCTCTGTCATGCACTCCTCCATGCGGACGGCGCGCACCTCGGCCGGGGGCTCGGGGGCGGCTCCATAGACATAGTGCTCGACCGTCCTCGCGATCTCGGGTCGGCGGGCGCTCTGCCAGTCTCGCTGCGTCCGTACCGTCTCGCCGGTTGAGAGGGTCAGGAGCTCAGGGAGACCTTCGACAGCGGGGAGGTCCATCGGGTGGGCGTAGGGAGTCACCTCGTCTAGCTTCGGGAGCTCGAGGGGCGCGCTGCACGCGGCGGCGAGCGCGAGCCCGGCCAGAGAGAGTGACCTCAAGCGCTCACCTCGTCGGCTGGGTAGCTGAGACCCCACTGGGCGCGGATCTCATCCAGGGTGTTGGCGAGCTCGAGGGTCTCGTCGAGCGAGACCTCCTCGCACTCGGTCAGGCTCTTCGCGAGGGCTTCACCGACAGCTATCGCCTCGTGGGAGTAGCCGTTTCCGATGTGCGGGTGCGACTCCACCTCGCCGTTCACGATCACCTCCTGCGCGTGCCAGAAGCCCGGGATCTCGATCGATCCCTCGGTGCCAGAGATCGTCGCGCGCTGCGCAGTCTGGGTGCGAGTGGCGGAAGACATGCGCGCGAAGGCGCCGGAGTCATAGCTG
>JAKVCE010000314.1 GCA_022447405.1 Planctomycetota bacterium
AAGCCCTTCGTGGCGCTCTGGTGCCTTGAGCAGGGCAGGCTGACAGAGGACGAGGGCTTGGCGTGCGCGCACCGAGAGCGCCGCGGCGCCCTCTTCCCTGGCTATCAGTCCGTGGACTGCCACAGCTCGAGGGGACACGGGCGGCTCCACCTCACGGCCGCGCTCAGGGTCTCCTGCAACGCCTACTTCGCGCAGCTCGGCGACAGGCTCGGCTCCGGGGAGGACCTCGTGGAGTGCGCCCACACCTTCGGCTTTGACACGCCCACTGGGGTCAACGCGCGCGCTACCGGGGCGGCGATCCCTGAGGACTACGAGAGCCCGTCCTTCCGGAGCGCGGCCTCCTTTGGACCCGTGGAGCTCCAGCGCGGCGCGAACGGCTTGATGGTGCTCGAGGGGACCCCGCTGCAGGTGGCGAGGGCCTACGCTGGCTTGGCCACAGGCGCGCTCCCAGAGCTCAGCTTCGTCCGTGATGGAGAGGGCGCAGGACGTGGCGCGCCGCTTCCGATCTCGCGTGAGCATCTCTCGGTGGTGCGCGGCGCGCTCAGGGAGGTCGGGCGTACAGGCTCTGCAAAGCTCCTGAAGGACCTCGACGTCGCGGTGAAGACGGGCAGCGCGGACTACGCAAAGATGACGCCTGAGGTCGCCGCTCAGCTCAAGTTCCCCGCGGGCAGCGAGCCCGCGCGTCGCAAGCACACTTGGGTCGCGGGTTGGACGCCTGCGGACGAGCCGCGCCTGATCTTCGTCGTCTACCTGCACGACGTCGGAGTGACCTCGAGTCACTCGGCGGTCTTCGTGGCTCGACAGCTGCTCACGCGCCCTGAGGTGCGGGCCTACTTGGCCGGGGGAGGGACTTGAAGCTCTCGCACCTGAGGAGGGACCCGAGCGCCATCGGGCCGGGCGCTGGCCGCTGGCTGCGAGCGCCGCGCTGGCGTGAGTTTGACTGGCACGTCCTCGCCATCGCGATCGTGATCTTCGCGGTCGGGCTGCTCTTCATTCAGGCCATCTCAGGAGACCAGCACCTCTCTGGTCGCCAGAAGGTCGACTTCAACGGTCACCTGAAGAAGGTGGTGGTCGCGCTCCCTTGCTTCCTCTTCGCCCTCTACATCAGGCCGCGGTGGCTCCGTCAGAACGCGTGGCTGCTCTACGGGCTCTGCTTCACCCTCATCGCCCTCGTGCCCTTCATCGGCGTCGAGCGGAACAACGCGCGCCGCTGGATCGATCTGAAGGTCTATGACTTGCAACCCTCAGAGCTGGTCAAGCTCGGGGTGATCCTGATCCTGGCGAGGGTCTTGCAGTCCAACCGCTTGAGGAGCTTCGCAGACTGGAAGCTCCCGCTCGTCCTGGTCTTCTTGCCGATCGTCTTCATCCTGAAGCAGCCAGACCTGGGCACCGCCATGACCTTGGTGCCCATCACCTTGGGGATGCTCTACTTGGCGGGCGCGCGCGCGAAGACGATCGCGAAGCTCGTCCTCGCGAGCGTCGCCCTCGGCGCCTCGGCGTACCAGTTCGAATGGATCGAGGGCTATCAGGCGGAGCGCATCGACACCTGGCTCTCGAGCTATGAGGCCGAGGAGCTCATCGAGAACAAGCACGGCGCGGCCTTCCACGCCTACCAAGCAAGGACGGCGATCGGGAACGGACACATCTTTGGGACGGGGCTGGGGGAGGGGGTCTCGACGCGCGTGCGCAGCCTGCCTGAGCTGGACTCGGACTCAGTGCTCGCGGTGATCTTGGAGGAGGCTGGCCTCGTCGGAGGGGGCGCGCTGCTCATCGCCTACGCCCTCTTCATCGTCCTGATCTTCATCAGCGCATCCGACATGCGCGACCGCTTCGCGCGCCTCGTGGTGGGGGGCATCGGCCTCTACTTCGCTGCGCACCTCTTCATTCACTGCGGCGTGAACCTCGGGCTGTTGCCTATGACTGGCTTGCCGCTGCCTCTCGTCTCCACGGGCGGGACCTCGCTCCTCATGAGCCTCACGGCGATCGGACTCGCCCTCGGGCTCTCCTCACACTACGAGCGCACCCTCGATGAGGACTCCTTCAAGCGCTACTGAGCCGCGCCGTCCGCGCGCGCGACGAGCCAGCGCCAGGGCCCGTAGACGAGGGCGCCGGAGAGGAGGATGCCGAGGGAGATGCCGAGGAGCGTGAGGGCGTCCTGGAGAGACCGCTCGCTGAAGAGTCCGTAGACCTGGCCCGTGAGCATGCTCACGAGGAGCACGAAGTAGAGCCTCGGGATCCAGGGGTGCAGGGGGCTCTTGAAGGGGCGCTTGAGGTCAGGGCGCCTCCTGAGCGCGTTCAGGTAGCCGCCCAGAAGGATCGTGTTGATGATGCTCGCGTTCTGCCCCTGCGCCTCCAGGACGAGGTCAGAGTCGGCGAAGAGGATCCAGCCGATGGAGATGAGGACGATGGCTGCGAGCGACGCCAGGGGCGCGCCGGTCCGGGGATGCACGACCCCGAAGATGCGGAAGAAGTGTCCGTTCTTCGCCATCGCGACGGTGATCCAGGGGAGGAGGATCAGGGAGCAGAGGCAGACCCCGCCAGCCGAGATGGCGAGCCCCACCTTGAAGAGCTCTTCACCGGTGGAGCCGAAGGCGAGCTTCGCGACCTCGCTCGCGACGAGGGGGTTCTCACGGATGCCCTCGAGCCCGACCGCGTGGAGGTACACGCCCGCGAGCGCGACGTAGAGCAAGATGACTCCGCCCATACCCAAGAGGATCGCGCGCGGCAGATCTCGTACGGGCTCACGCAGGCGGTTCGTGATGTTCCCGAGGTTAGCCCAGCCCATGTAGGCGAAGAGGGCGGGGAGGAGGGCGAGGGCGAAGCCGCCGACGCCTCCTCCCCCTGTGCTGCTAGCTTCGAGGAGCGGCTCCGGATCGCTGGGTGAGCCGGCTAGGGTCCAGCCACCCCAGAGCAGCGCGAAGATCCCTGCGAGCTTCACGAGCATCATCAGGCTCTGAGAGCGCGCGCCGACTCTCAGGCCGAGGGCGCAGAGCGCGCCGAAGCCGAGGAGCGCCGCGACGGCGATCTGGGTGCCGTGCTCCTCGCTGAGGTTGTCTCCCATGAACATGGCCACCACCGCGAGCCCCCCGGTGGAGGCGATCCAGATGGCAGACCAGCCGTAGAGGAAGGCCCAGAGCGGCCCGACGAGCTCTGAGAGGTAGAGATAGATCCCGCCTTCGCGCGGGAAGGCCGCGCCGAGCTCAGAGATTGTGAAGCACCCGAGGAGAGTGAGGACGC
>JAKVCE010000315.1 GCA_022447405.1 Planctomycetota bacterium
GCTCAGGCCGCCTAGCAGATAGTCGCCGTCGGGCTGGCCAGCAGCGGCGACGCTGTCCGTGACGAGGACGGCGCGCTCGGGGCCGAGGATGCGCCAGGCGTTGCGCAGCATCGCGTCGCCGACATGGTGTCCGTCCGCGATCAAGCAAGCAGAGAGGTCCTCCGCGTCGAGGACCCGAGCGGCGACTCCGTCATCTCGGTGGTGAATGCCGCCCATGGTGTTGAAGAGATGGGTCGCGAGGGTCGCGCCGGCCTCGACGCAGGCGTCGAAGTTGTCCGTGCTTGAGACGTGGCCGATGGAGACGCAGACATCAGCTGAGCGGAGCTGCGCCGTGGCCTTGACCGCGCCTGATCTCGCTGGCGCGAGCGTCACGAGTCGGAGGGCTCCGGAGGCAGCCTCCAGGAGGGCCTCGACGCGCTCAGCCGTGGGGTCGATGAAGTGCTGCGAGTCGTGCGCTCCCGCCACCTCGAGGAAGGGGCCTTCGACGTGTAAGCCGAGGGGGCGAGCGCCGGGGCCGTCGTAGCTCTCACACCAAGCCGCCACAGCGCGGACCTGCTCGAGCAGCGTGTCAAAGGGCGCCGTGATCAGGGTGGGGAGGAAGGCGGTGGCGCCGCCCGCGCGGACGGTCTGGGCGACGGCGTCCAGCGCCTCTGGCGTCGCCTCCTCTACGGACCGCCCGCCAGCGCCGTTGACCTGGAGGTCGATGGCTCCGGGGAGGAGCGTCCCCTCGAGGTGCTCCTCCGTGTCTCCCGCGAGGTCAGCGCCCACCCGAGCGATGCGCCCGTCCTCGATGAGGACGCCCTCTCCCTCGACGAGCTGGTCGTCGCGGACGAGGGCGGTGGGGCGGAGGAGGTGGGTGGCCATGGCGTGAGCGCGAGCGCCGCGCCTTTGAGGCTAGAGCCGCACGTACTCGAAGTCGATGGGCTGGCCGTTGATGCCCTTCGGCGGGGGCGAGATCCAGGCCGCGTACTTGCCGGGCTCCGTGACCTTCTGCATCAGGGACTTCACATATTCGCGGTCTTCGTCGGTGGGGAGCCACTCGTGCTTCTTCGCCTCGAAGGCCGATGCGTCGATGAGGTTTCCGTCGAGGTCGAAGTGGTGGTTGGCATAGACGCCGATGGTGCGGTGGAAGCGACGATGGGGGAGGCGGAAGCGGAACTCGAGGCCCGTCTTCTCGACGATGCGGTTCCAGTACTCGACGCCCTTCAAGTTGTCCTTCACGAACTCGTCGCGCAGGACCTCGTTCATGGCGTTTCTGAGCGGGACCTCCTCGGTGGTGAGGCGGTCGCCCTCCACCTGGGTGATCTCGTAGGAGTCCTCGAGGGCCTGGTGGTCCTCGTAGCGGTCCTCGTAGGCCCGGCCCTTGATGCCGGAGCGGAAGAAGTTCGCGCCGTTGGAGGAGACCTCTGCGCCGTACAGGTCGTTTGAGGAGGAGCACCAGAAGTGGATGTACTTCTGGATGATCTCGAAGGGGATGGCGCCCTCGTCGCGCGGGTCCTTTCCCTCAGCGATGAGCTCGGCGGTGCGCTTGATGACGCGGCCGACGCCGGTCTGTCCGACGAAGAGGTGGTGCGCCTCTTCGGTGAGCATGAAGCGGCAGGTGCGCGCCAGGGGATCGAAGCCCGACTCGGCGAGGCTCAAGAGCTGGAACTTGCCGTCGCGGTCCGTGAACATCGCGAAGCAGAAGAAGGAGAGCCAGTCCTCGCAGGGCTCGTTGAAGGTGCCGAGGATGCGCGGGTGGTCGGCGTTGCCGGAGCGCCGCTCGAGGAGCTCGGAGGCCTCCTCACGACCGTCGCGTCCGAAGTAGGAGTGCAGGAGGTAGACCATAGCCCAGAGGTGGCGGCCCTCCTCGACGTTGACCTGGAAGAGGTTTCGGAGGTCGTAGAGGGAGGGGGCGGTGTGGCCGAGGAGGCGCTGCTGCTCGACGCTGGCGGGCTCGGTGTCGGCCTGGGTGACGATCAGGCGGCGCAGCCAGTTGCGGTACTCGCCAGGGACCTCTTGCCAGGCCTCTTGGCCCTCATGATCGCCGAAGCCGACGGTGCGGCCGGCCTGGGCGGGCTGGAGGAAGATGCCCCAGCGGTAGTCAGGCATCTGGACGTAGTCGAAGTGCGCCCAGCCGTCCTTCTCCACGCTGACGGCGGTCCTGAGGTAGATCTCCTTCTCGATGAAGTCGGTGGGGCCCATGGAGCGCCACCAGTCGATGTAGTCGGGCTGCCACTTCTCCAAGGCGCGCTGCAGGCGCTTGTCGTGCGAGAGGTCGACGTTGTTCGGGATCTTCTGGCTGTAGTCGATCGAGGTCATGGTTCTTGTCTTCGTTCAGGTGCGGTCGTAGTTGAACTCGGGGCTGTTGGGCGTGCCGTAGCACTGCAGGGCGCCGCGCTCGCCGACGGCGTTCGGGCGCTGGAAGATCCAGTTCTGCCAGGCGGAGAGCCTGCCGAAGATCTTGGTCTCCATGGTCTCGGGCCCGGCGAAGCGGAGGTTGGACTCCATGCCGGTCAGGGCGTCGGGGCTGAAGCTCGCGCGCTCCTCGCAGGCGAGGCGCAGCTCGTCCTCCCAGTCGAGCTCGTCCGGCGCGTAGGTCGCGAGGCCGAGCTCGTCGGCGGTCTCGGCGTCGAGGGTCTCGCCGGTCTTCTCGAGGATCGCGCCGACGGCCTCGGGGGTGCCGAGGAAGCGCGTCTCGAGGCGGGAGATGCCGTTCGCCATGGGGTAGATGCCGCCGTTGGACTCGGTGACGCCCATCTCCACGGGGAAGTCCGGGTCGTTCAGGAGGTAGATCCTGTCGGGGGCGAGGGCCATCTCGAGGAAGGTGCCGGTGAAGGTCGTGCCCTCATCTGCGACGGCGTAGAAGCTCTTGGCGGAGTTGTCGATGCGCTTGAGGGTGCGGCGCACCAGGTGGCGGGTCTCTTCGATGAACCAGCTCCCGCCTGCAGCGAGGAGCGCGTCGGTGGTGCGCAGGGTCTCAGCGGAGCCCTTGGCGCGCAGGAGCACCAGGCTCACGTCGAGGCGGTTCATGCGCAGGTTGAGGAGCGCGTCGTCGAGCTCGCGCATGGCGCGCAGGATCCACCAACCGCTCGCTTCGGCGCGCGCGCCGTCGGCGTCAGTGGGGCAGCTGTCGGGAGCGGTGATGGTGAGCTCCGCGCTGCGGCTCTCTGCGTCGATGGAGCAGGTGACGTGCTGGTAGTTCCAGTTCTCGTCGTCGCCGGTGCGCTCGATCTTCTCGAGGCTGATCCCGTC
>JAKVCE010000316.1 GCA_022447405.1 Planctomycetota bacterium
AGCGCCCGCCCGGGCCATCGCGTCGCAGACGCGGTCGGTGCGCGCTTGATCCCAGCCGCGCGCGTCCTCGCACGCGCTGCGTGCGCGCGCGACCGCGTCGCGGACCTCTTGCAAGGCCCTGAGGTCGTTGTCGAGCTCCGGCATGGGAGTCATCGCGTAGGCGTCCGCACGAGGCGGACCGCGGACGCGTCCCTAAGCGTCGTCTCCGCTCACAGGATTCATCGAAGGCAGGATCCGCAAGAGCTGGTCATGCGGACGAGGGATGACGTGCACGCTCACGAGCTCGCCGACGCGGCGCGCCGCAGCAGCGCCAGCATCCGTAGCCGCCTTCACTGCGCCGACCTCTCCTGTGACAAACATGGTCACGAAGCCGGCTGTCACCTTCTCTTTGCCGAAGAGATCCACCATGGCCGCCTTGACCATCGCGTCTCCAGCCTCGATCGAGCCAACGAGCCCCTTGGTCTCAACCATTCCAAGGGCCATCGGCTTGGTTGCCGCTGCGCTCATTCTGAATTCCCCTCCGCTGCCGGAGCTCTGCCCCGGCGACCTTCGAATCTCACGCGCTGAACTGTTCAGCGCGCCTCACGGCGTCGGGAGCAGACACACCCGGACAGCAAGGCGAGTATAGGTAGGCCCAAGAGGGGGTTCCAAGCTCCAAACCCTGCGCCTCGGCTAATAGGAAGAAAGGAGGAAGCTGTCACCCCACTGACCGTCGACTCCTACCGCACGCGGACGCTACTAGAGGGGGCCGAAGCCCCCCCACAGCGCACCACGGCGGGGAGTCTTCAGTCCATGGTTGGGCACACGCCACCCGAGGAGTGTCCCCACTTTCCCTCCAGGGGCTCAGATCTCATGGCATCGCAGCCTCCGGCGAGCGGGTTCACTCCCAATGAAATGGAGAGGATGGGAGCAGGCTTAGGGCGAGACATGGTGGGAATCTGAGCTGCGCCTTGTGGGGGCGCCATTGATTTGCAGGGCTCAAGCTGAGCCTGTTGCAATTGAAACATCCTATTGTCTAGCACGATCCCCGCAAGGGGTCTGTTCGGGAATTCCAATACATAGACCCTGTTGAAGAGAGCGCGCGGGCCTGCGAGGCTCCACGCGTGAAGCCTGTCCTCCTAGAGGTCTGTGTGCAGTCCCCCGCTGACTGCCTCGCCGCCGCCCGAGGCGGCGCCGACCGAGTTGAGCTCTGCCAAGCCATCGAGCTAGGCGGCTTGACTCCTAGCCTCGGCATGGTCAGCGCAGCCTGCGAGCGCTCTCCCCTGCCCGTCATCGTCCTCGCGCGGCCTCGCCCCGGCGACTTCGTCTACACACGAGAAGAGGTGGACCTCGTGAAGAGAGACCTCGAGCGTATCTCGGAGTCAGGCGCGCGAGGCGTGGCGCTCGGCGCGCTCACTCCTGACGGAGGGATCGACCTCGAGGCCATAGAGTCTTGGAGGGAGGCGAGCGGCGAGCTCGAGCTCGTCTTTCACCGAGCCTTCGACTCCTGTCAGGATCCCTTAGGAGCGCTCTCGCTCCTCGCTGACCGCGGGGTGCGGCGCGTGCTCACCTCTGGTGGGGCGCCGACTGCAACAGAGGGCGCAGCGACGCTCGCTGGCTGGATCGAGATCGCCAGCGGCCGCATCGAGATCTTGCCAGCTGGGACGATCCGCGCCGAGAACGTCGCCGCTCTCGTCGAGACGACGGGCGCAGACCAGGTCCACTTCCGCGCTCCAGCGCTCACGGGCTCCGCGGGCGCTCGCCCAGCGCTCGGCACCTCGGACACAGGACAACACGAGGTGACCGACGCCGAGGCCGTGCGCGCCGTCCGCGACGCCCTCGCCTAGTAGAGCTCGATCGCGACCGTGAGCCAGGGGCTGTTGGCGCGGTCGCTGATGCGCCGATACAGGAGGAGCGCGCGGCCCTTAGGCCAATCTCCGGCGAACTGCAGCGGCGCCTGGAAGCTGTGCGGTCCGCTGTGGTGCTCTGTCTCTAGCGTGATTGAGACGACGCGCTCTCTCTCCTCCATGTCGACACCGACGAACAGGTCCCCCTCTCCATGCCCGCTGATCACGTACTCGATCCCACCGCCCGAGCTGCGGTTGGAGAAGAGATCCCAACCGATCCTGTTCTCTCCGCTGGCCAAGAGGCGGCCTGTCTGCTCGATGAGGATGTCGTGCCCCTTCGGGCGACAATCGAGCACGCGCAGGAGCTGGTTCGGCGTCGCGAAGCAGACCTCCCATGAGCCATCAACGGACTCAGCGCTCTTTATCCTGCTAAGCGCAGGGCACGGCTCAGCACCTGTCGCCTTCAGCTCGAAAACGGAGATCACATAGTCAGCCTCAAGAGCCGCGTGTCCCTTCACGCTCCCCCGCTCCTCGTCAACACCACATGCTGAGAGGAGCGCACAGAGGCTGAGAGCGAGCGCGACCTTCGATCTTATGGCCTGAATCATGGGCAACCCTTACGTGGATCTTACCGCGTAAAGAGCGCTCAGGCTCACAGCTCAGCCGAACAGCTGTCGGGCGCGATCCAGGTGCAGCGCCAGCGCATCTTGGTAGGCGCGCTGTGCCTCCGGTGACGGCTCGATCGCCTCATCCTCAAGCGGCACAGCCTGTCCGCGCAGCGCATCGACGAGCGGGGCGTCAGCCGCGAGCGCCAGGGATTGGAGCGCGCCACCGAGCGCAGCCGACTCCGCCTCAGCGGGCAGCCGCACTCTGAGCCCGGTCACGTCAGCGACGACCTGGCGCCACAGCGCGTTCTTGGAGCCGCCGCCTACGAGCATGAGCTCATCCGCAGCGACGCCGAGCTCCTTCAGGCGGTCCACACCCGCGGCGAGGGCGAAGGTCGCGCCCTCCATGGCAGCGCGGAACAGGAGCCCAGGTCGCAGGCTCCCCTCGCGGAGGCCGAGCAGCGCGCCCGTGGCGTGCGGCCAGTTCGGCGTGCGCTCGCCCGCTAGGTACGGGAGGAAGGAGACACCCTCGCAGCCGGGAGCGACCTCACCGGCCGCAGCGGTGAGGGCCTCGTGATCCAGGCCAGTCCCGGCCCTCACCTCCTCTGTCACGGTCGTGCAGTTCAGCGTGCAGAGGAGCGGCATCCAGTGACCGGTCGCGTCGCAGAAGGGCGCGATCTCTCCCGCTGGATCCACCACGGGCTGTTCGGCCTGAGCGAAGAGGGTCCCGCTGGTGCCTAGGCTCATCACGAGGACGCCCGGGCGGACCGCGCCGGAGCCGATCGCGCTCATCA
>JAKVCE010000317.1 GCA_022447405.1 Planctomycetota bacterium
TTCCTCGCTCCTCTCTTGGCCTACCTCGGCGCCGCGAAGGATCACGTGATCCTCTACACGAAGCAGCTCGGAGATCGCTCCTTCACCCTCGACCTCCCCTTCACCCCGATCTACATCGGCATCGGGGGCCTCTTGACCCTCGCGACAGCCCTCCTCGTCTTCGCTGGCTCATTCCTTCGCCTGGTCGGAGACTGGGCCCTCGCCTCCATCGACCCCTCGAGTCCGCTCGCAGGCGATTACCCCTCCAACTCGATGCGTTGGGTCGGCGGCGGCGCGATGACGGTCGCCGTGGCCTACTCCCTCGTCAAGTTCATGGGACCGCGGGTCGCCTCCGCCAAGGAGCGCTTTGACGAGTCTCTCCTGGAAGTCCCATCGAGCACGAAGCGCAAGCTCAGCCTCTCCATCGCGGCAGGTGTCGTGACCCTCGCTGGCTGGCTCTTCATGACAGATGGAGCGACACCCTTCGCCTTCTCCATGATCGCCGCAGTGCTCGTGATGGCCCTCTTCATGGTCACGCTAGGAGCCATCCTCTCGCTGCAGATCGGCAGCTCGGCTTCACCGGTCTCTGGAACGATCTTCGTCACCACCCTGGCCCTCTGCCTCGTCGCCCTCGCCGTAGGCCGACAGTCCGTCGACGACGTCCCGATCCTCATGGCGCTCCTCGTCGGCGCATGCGTGGCTGTCTGCACCGCGAATGACTCCAGCCAGGACTACAAGACCCTCCAGCTCTGCGGGGTCGCGCCACGAGACGGCTTCACGGCCCAAATCCTGGGTCTCATCGTCGGCTGCGTCTTCGTCCCCCTCTCCCTCTTCATCGCCCACAACGCCTACGGCCTGGGGACCAACGACCTCACCGCCCCACAAGGCGCGATGTTCGCCACGCTGGTGGACGGTCTCCTCCTGCAAGAGGCGCTCCCCTGGGCCCCCATCATCTTGGGGCTCCTTGTCGGGGTCGTCGCTGTCGGGATGGATGTCATCGCCGGCAAGCGCGGCCTCCAGCTCCCCGCGATGGCCCTCGCCGTCGGCATCTACCTCCCCGCCTACCTCGGCATCGGGATCCTGATCGGCTCCATGTGCCGCTACCTTGGCGAGCGCGCGCGAGAGCGCGAGACCGGAAAGAGAGAGCGCACGAACGAGGGAATCCTCGCGGCAGCAGGTCTCATCACCGGCGCAGCCGCCCTGGACCTCATCCTAGGGATCGGCGTGCTCTTCGGATTCGAGACCAAGTCCTTGATGGTCTTCTCGACGGAGGACGCCGAGGGGTTGATTGGCGTCCCTGGTGCTCTCACGACCGTGACGGCCCTCGCAGGCATCGCCTTCCTCGGCTGGATCCTCTTCCGGAACGCCCGCATCGGCACGACCGGTGAGACCGAGACAGAGGACTGATGACAGAGCCCGAGGACCCTCTCTCCCTGCGAGAGATCACGAAAGAGACGGTCCGGTCCGTCCTGGCGCTGGAGGTCGCCGCGGACCAAGAGGACCTCGTCGGTGACAACGGAAACTCCCTCGCCCTAGCCCTCTTCGAGGAGAAGGCCTGGTACCGGGGCATCTACTCAGGCGACGAGCCCGTCGGCTTCCTGATGCTCTCCATCGACCGCGAGAAGCCCGAGTTCTACCTCTGGCGCTTCATGATCGACGCGAAGCAGCAGCGGAAGGGCTTCGGCAAGCGCGCCATCGAGCTCCTCATCGAGGAGGTGCGCGCTCAGCCCGAGGCAAAGGAGCTCACCCTCCACGTCATGGACCTCCCCCACAGCGCCGTCTCCTTCTACGAGGACCTAGGCTTCAAGCTGACCGGCGAGAAGGACGGGGACGAGCTCGTGATGAGCCTGCCCCTCTAGGCGCGGTCACAGAGCTCGCGGAAGTTGCACATCGAGCACTCGCGTGAGCCCGCCTCCACCATGGGGAAGGCTTCAGGATCTCCCGCCGAGTCGTCCGCGTTGAAGTGCACCTCGCGCATCTCGGTGATCGAGGCCTCGATGCGCTCCTCCACAGGGACCATGTCCGCCGCTGTGTGCCGCGCCATCTCCAGCTCGTCCGTAGCGAGATAAGCGTCCGCCGTCTCCACCTGCTCAGGCTGAACGCCCCACTTCTCGCGGGCGTAGATGGTGTAGATCGCGAGCTGGTAGCGGTCCGCCTCGCGCGGCCGGCCCGTCTTCCAGTCGTAGATCACGACCTCCTCGCCGCGCCTGTAGGCGAGGTCCGGCACGGCGAAGATCTTCGTGTCGAAGAGCGTAAAGGTGTCCATCGCCTCGAAGGCGAGGTAGTCCTTGGGCTCGACAGCGCGCACCTCGGCGAGGTCCTCCGAGTCGAAGAAGGTGGCGACAGCGCTCTTGATGCGCTCGACATAGCGCGTGCCGTACTCGGCCGCGGCCCCAGAGGCCTCGTCGATCTTCGGCTCCTCATAGTGGTGTTCCGAGAGGCGCGTGGCCTTGTTGTTCGTGCGCCAAGCGCCGTCACGAGACTCCTTGTAGCTCCTGCGCAAGATGGCGAGCGCTGCGGCCTCGACCTCCTCCCGCGTGAACTCGCGACCGGACTCTCGAGACTGGAACCACTCCTCTAACGCGCTGTGCACCGCGTCGCCCGCGAGCATGGGCATGCTCGTCATCTTCTTCAGCTTGTAAGCGCGCTTGCGCTCATCCGATGCCCCGCGGTTCCATCCGCCCCAGGCCAAGTAGTACTGCAGGTAATAGCGCCGCTTGCACGCGTGGAACATGCGCGCGCGCGATGAGGACCAGGAGAGCTCGTGAACAAGCGCCATCAGTTGTCGATGTGGTAGAGCGTGGAGGTGGAGGCGTCGAGGACGAAGAGCGCGCCCGAGGGAGTGCGCGTGAGCGAGAGGAGCGCGCCAGGCGTGAAAGCCGGAGCAGCGAGGGCAGCGTCACAGTCCACGTTCAGCGGACAGTCCACGACCCCGTCGGCGTAGCGCTTCAAGACGCCTGTGGCTGCGTCCACCCAGTAGGTGTCCGCGCCAGCTGACGCCAGCGGCGACACCGGGGCGCCCAGGTCTGCGGCTAAGGTGCTGACCTCGCCGCCCTGCCAGCCGAGCAGAGAGCTGCCCACGCTGTCGAGGGCGCGGAGACGGCCGCCACCCTCCGTGATGAGGAGCAGGCCGACGCAGGTCGCTGTCACTCCGCTAGGAGAGTCGAGGGTCGCGGCGTCATGTGCGCCGTCGAGCTCCCCCGCGCTTGAGCCTCCCACCGCTGTAGAGACGCTGCTGCTGA
>JAKVCE010000318.1 GCA_022447405.1 Planctomycetota bacterium
TAAAAAGGAGCCCGCCGAGAGGTGCAGCCGCTCACCTCTGAGCTGCCGATGCACGATCGCGCCCGGCGTGGCTGGCGCGACCGTGACGAAGCCGCCCTTGGGTGAGCTGTACTCAGAGAGGAAGAAGGACTCGCCCGCCCCGACAGCGCGGAAGAGCGACTTCATGACGCCGCCTGCGGCGCGGGTGTTGAGGTCCATCCCACCGCTCATGCGGCTCATCGCGCCGCCTTCGCAGACCAGCACCTCACCAGGAGCTAGGCTGCAGGTGGCCTCACCGAAGTCGGGGTTACCGTCGAGGCGTATCTCCATGGACGCAGGGTAATCCCTCCGCATGTGCGGCGTTTGGATTCCCCTAAAAATCGGGGGCGGTGCTTAACTCATCAGAGCTGAACGCGCACCCGGCGGGCTGTGCTGACGTTTCCTAGCTCATCCTGAACCGTGTACCAGAGCTCGTCATGCTCCACCTGGGGTCCGTGCGGCCCCGCCTGGTAGATGAGTTCGCCCGTCTCACGGTCGATCTTCACCACGCCGTGGCGAGGCTCGGTGGTGACCTCGACGCTCGAGAGATCCAGCGGCGCAGGGCCAGCGAGGTCGTTCGAGAGCACGTCCACCACGACCGACTTCTCCCCGCCCAGGGAGGCCGAGTCGTCATAGGCCACCGGACCGTTGCCGGCGAGCTCATAGGGCAGCTCGATCTTCTCGGAGATCTCCAAGTGGCTCATGTCCTCGCGGTCCAAGACGACGAGGCGCGTGATGCGGTCCGTCTGGTAACGGAGGGTCGGATAGCCCTCGGCCACGACCTCGAGCTCACCGTTGTTCGTCAACTGGAAGGTGACGTCCTGCTCTGGGCTGGAGGGCTCGAAGGTGAAGGTGTAGCCAGGCTCATCTTCGCCGTCCTCATCCGCCAACATCATGATCCAGGGGGTGTTCTCCCAGGGCTCGCCTGCGAGGCGGTTGCCCTCGGCCGAGCCGTCGACGAGCTCGACGCTGTCGGCGACGAGGTTGCCGCCCACGGTCAACGCGTCGACCCTGACGTGCGCGTTCGGCGCGAGGACAGAGCCCGCGAGCTCCGTTCCATAGAGCACCATGCTCTCAGCCTCGTAGAAGTTCATGAGCACTGAGCGCTCGTCCACGCCAGAGATCAAGACCCCGAAGTGAGAGTGATCGACGGCGCCGCCGTTGATGTTGAGCAGCGCAAAGGCGCCCGGAGGCGTCGAGAGCTGCACCGTGCTGGCGGCCTCGAGGTCTTCGCGGTCGATCGAGAAGATGTTCAGCTCGCGGCCTGAGCCCGTGAGGTGAAGGATGTCATTCTCGAGCACAGCAGTCCCCGTGGGAGACACGAGGCCCCAAGAGGCGGAGCGATACTCGAGGTCACCTTCAGCGTGGGCGAAGTCGACGACGCCGAGCTCTTGGCGAGGCTCATGGTCGGAGTTGAAGAACCCGACCGAGTCAGCGATGTCAGCGTCGGTGCCGTAGACCGCGTTGCCGTTGTAGACAGCGCCCTGTGAAGCGGTGATCGAGCCACCAGAGATGAGCACGTCCTGCTCTGACCCGAAGGGCACATCAGCCGCCTGGAACATGTGCAGCCTGAGCTCTTCGCCAGCCGCGACGCGACCGTGGGCGGAGGAGCGCAGGAGCTCCACTTCGCCGATGCCGAAGACATCGAACTCCGTGGCGCTGCCGAGCGGCACCTTCACCTCGACGATCGTCATGTCGTCGTCGGAGAGCGGGCCGCCGTCGCCGTACCAGCCGCGGTCATCGATGGAGCCAAAGACTCTGTCGAAGCCGCCGAAGAACTGGTCCGGGCGGTACTCGATGTGTGAGAGGGCTGCGTTCAGGTCAGCCTGCTCGCCTTCAAACACGAGGAGTTGATCGTTCGCGCCATCCCCTGTGAGGAAGGTCACGCCAGCCCCGTTCGGGAGGGTGAGGGTGCCGTGCTCAGCGAAGAGCGCGACCTCCATCACCATCGCCATCGACTCCACCCCGTCACCGATCCTGGTGTCGAGGTCGTCGACCCCGCTGCCGAAGAGCTCGTAAGGCCCGGTGGCGTGGAGGTCGGGGCTGGCGATGCTCCAGCCGTCCGCGAGCCCCATCACAGGGGCGTCGTTCACGGCGTGGATGGTGATCATCAAGGGCTGCGGATCGCTGGTGTCGACGCCGCCGTCCACTGTGCCGCCGTCATCCTGGACCCTGACCTCGAGGTTCGCCACGCCGTGCTCGTGGTCGGCCACGGTGTAAGTCAGCTCACCCGTCATCGCGTCGATGGCCGGCGAGTCGCTGAAGAGCGCCGGGTTGTCGTTCACGATCAGGAAGGTGAGGGTCTGGTGCGCCTCGTTGGCGGGGCCGGCGCTCATCGCCGTCGCCCACGCCACGTCCTGCGGCCCAGCGTCTTCCCAGATCTCCTGGTTCGCGCCGCCCGTGAAGCTCGGGACATCGTTCACCGGAGTGATCGTGATCGTGACGGTCTGCGCCGCGCTCGTGTCCACGCCGCCGTTGTCCGTACCGCCGTCGTCCATGACATAGACCGAGAGGGTCGCGGAGCCATACTCGTCCGGCGCTGCCTCATAGCTGAGGTCGCCGGTCACGCCGTCCACGGTGGGCAGCGTGCTGAAGAGCGAGTCGTTGTCCGTGGAGACGAAGAAGGTGAGCGATTGGTCCGCCTCGTTCGCGGGCCCAGTGCTGAGCGCTGTCGCCCAAGAGGTAACCTCCTGCGGACCTGCGTCCTCAAGGACGGTCTCTCCTGGGCCGGCCGTGAAGCTCGGGGGATCATTAACCGGAAGGACTGTGAGTTTGGCGTCATGGGGCGGGCTCGTGTCCACACCACCGTTCTCAGTACCGCCGTCGTCCATGGCGATCACCTCAAAGTAAACTTCCCCGAACTGGTCATCTGCAACAACAAAGCTTGCGTCGCCGTCCTCTGATATTTCGAATGAGTTAACAAACGTCTGACCTCCGAGAACAAACGCGGTTAAGGACACATTGCATCCTGTGCAATCTGCGACCTCGTTAAGGGGGCCGACTGAGATATCAGTGCACCATGAGGCGATTTGAAAATGCGTGCCACCCTGCAGCGTTGTGGCAAATAGTCCAGCGTCCTCTAGCACCACGATATCTTCGCCCGGCGTGAAGGTCGGTGGATCATTCACAGGCGTGACCGTGATCGTGACGGTCTGCGTCGCGCTCGTGTCCACGCCGCCGTTGTCCGTACC
>JAKVCE010000319.1 GCA_022447405.1 Planctomycetota bacterium
CCACAGGTTCCAACTACTGATTCTTGCAAGAGAACGCCCGGAGCGGGGGAGTTAGACCCGCCTCATACCTAGCTTTTGCCATTTTTTGAGGCGGAGGGAGCCCTCAGGGGCAGATGGGGACGGTCAGGCCGTTCGTGAGGTTGAAGTTCGCGCCACCTGCGGCGGGGTCTCGATACCAGAACTGGAAGTTCCAGCGCGAGCCTGGGAGGACGAGCCCCGGACCGGAGCTCATCGGAGCGGCGTTGAAGTCCACGGCTCTCGAGAGCTCTCCCTGTGAGTCGGTTAGCGCGGGCGGGTTGAGCCGGTACACGCCGCCGCCGACACAGCGCAGCCCGTTGCCGAAGGGGATACGGATCTGGTTCGGGCCGTAGAAGAAGAGGCCGAATTGACTGCTGGGGAGTCCGCTCGCTGAGAGGGTCAGCGTGTTCACCGAGTGTTGGGTGGACCCGCTCCAGCTGATCTCGCCCCGCGAGCCTGTCGAGTTCACGAGCCCCTCGCAGTAGTTGAAGGCGGCGCAGGAGCGGCCCGCGTAGAGGATCGCGCGGCCAGGTTCTCCTGCGCCCGCGCGGCTCGCGCCGACGAGGAAGTCAGCGAGGCCGTCGTTGTCGACGTCGCCCGCCTCTTGGACGTTGGAGCCCACGGAGCCGCCGGCTTCGGAGGCGGGGAGGTAGGCGAGCACGTCGCCGGTCGCGCCGGAGAAGATCGTCGCGGCGCCGCCGTCGGTGCCTGCGTAGTCGTCGTTGATCCCGCCGACGAGGAGGTCAGGGGTGCCGTCCCCGTCGACGTCGCCAGCGCCCGAGACGCAGTTGCCGAACTGGTCGCCCTCGGAGCGTCCGGCGAAGGAGTGGATGAGCGCGCCAGTGGCGCCCGAGTAGACGTAGGCCGCGCCGGAGTAGTCGCCGTTGTCGTCCGCGGCGGAGGCGCCGACGATGACGTCCGGCGTGCCGTCCCCGTCGACGTCACCCGCTCCTCCTACAGAGCAGCCGAGCACGTCGCCGGCGTCTTCGCTGAAGCGGTGAAGCTCTGCGCCTGTCGCGCCGGAGAAGACGAAGGCTTGGCCTGACTGGACCCCTCCGACGTCTGCCTGCCAGGCGCCGACAGCGACGTCACCGACGCCGTCACCGTCCATGTCACCGACGTCATCAACGTAGTAGCCGAACTGGTCACCGACGGCGAGCCCGGTGAGGGTGTAGAGCACGCTCCCGTCCGCTCCTGAGTAGACGGATGCGTAGCCTGTGCCGTTGTTGAGCCACTGCACGGCGCCGACGATGACGTCAGCGTGTCCGTCCGCGTTCACGTCTCCCATGCCGCTCACGCGGACGCCGAAGAAGTCGTTCACGCTCCCCTCGAGCTTGTGGATCAAGCTCCCGTCCGCGCCGGAGAAGACGGAGGCAGAGCCCGCGAAGGCGCCGGTGTCGTTGGCGTCCCAGATCGCGCCGACGATGAAGTCGGGCGTGCCGTCCGCGTTCACATCTCCCGCGCCGCTCACGGAGTTCCCGAAGAAGTCACCGGAAGACTCACCTAGGACGCGGAACATGAGGCTCCCGTCTGATCCAGAGAACACCCGCGCCTCGCCCGCTTGGTTTCCGTTGGTGGGGTCCTGGCAGGCGCCGACGATGAAGTCGTCGTGACCGTCTGCGTTCAGGTCGCCGACGCCGCTCACGGCGAGGCCGAAGCGCTCGTCGGGCGAGTCGCCGTCGATGGAGTAGAGGACCTCTTGTGCAGCCGCGCTCTCGAGCGCGAGAGCGAGGAGAGGGAGCGGAGCGAGCTTGCGGAGCGTCTTGAGCATGTCCTCAAGGGTACCCCTGACGCCGGATTCCTGGGAGATGGAGCGAATCGGGGTGCATCGGGTCCCCCAGAGCGCAGAATATGTGCGCTGCTGCTGGCTTCAGACCTCTAGGAACTCATGAAACGAACGCTCCTTCCGATCTCCCTCTGCTTCGTTGCGCTGTCTTTCGCTGCCCAGGATCCTCAGCCTGCGCCGGGCTACTCCAAGCGCCTTGACGCCTATGGGATCACGATCGAGGCGACTGACCAGGTTGAGAACGATTGGCTCTACCTCTCCGCGCTGGTCTATGAGCACATGACCGAGCACGAGACGCGCTACAAGATCCGCGAGACCCTCGCGGCGAACGGCTTCCGGATTCTCCTCGCTGGAGGCGAGCAGACCCTCGACACCTTGCCGGAGTATGAGGGCGATGAGGGCGCGCGGGAGGCGGGCGGCCTCGGCGGAAACCCGGGCGAGTACAGGATCGCGCTGCGCGTCGGTCACCCGCACGTCCTGATCCACGAGCTCGCGCACGGGATCTACCACACGGCGATCCAGTTCGAGGAGCTCGACGGCGCGACCGACCCTGAGGCTGGCGACGCGCCGCCCAAGGAGGGGACCTTCTCGCACGAGCTCTACGCCGCCTACGACGTGGCGATGGAGGCGGGACTCTGGCGCGGCATGTACTTCGAGGCGCACCCGGATGAGTACTGGGCCGAGGGCGTCACGCTCTGGTTCCGCTCACCCGAAGTGAACTTCGTCCAGGAGTTCGCGCCGGAGCTTGATAAGGAAGAGCTCGCGCTCCTCAAAGAGGACTCGCGCGCCTTCCTGAAGGAGCGCGACCCTGTGCTCTGGGAGCTCTGCGCGCGGATCTACCCAGCGGCTGACTGGTGGCCGCTCAAGATGCGGATCTTCGGCGAGCTGGGCTTCGAGTTCGGCTACTCGGGCGGCGGCCTCATGGGGCTCGTTCAGGAGCTCGAGGAGCTCATGGAGGAGGAGCCGCGTGAGGCGGCGAGGCTGCTTCAGGACATTCGTGATGACATCACCCGAGAGGAGGGTGAGGCGGAGGTCTGGCACCTCTTCGAAGAGCTGCTCGAGCACGTCGAGCATCCGCGCCTCATCGAGACCTTGGAGAGACACATGGAAGAGCTGGAGAGTGACGGTGGCAGCGCAGCGCGCGAGCGAGGACCGATCGAGGCGGCTCCCCCTGTCTTCGAGATCCAACCGCTGCCGGAGGAGGGCCGCCTCTCGGTCTTTCGCCCGCACTTGGCGAAGTTCGTGGAGGTCTTCGGCGTCCACGTCGTCGCGACGGACTCCTCAGCCGACGCGAAGGTCCTGCACGCCGCGACGCTCTTGGCTGAGTGGCTCGACAACGATGAGGACGGCGTCCCGGATGACCCCGCGGCCCACCGCGTCCTCGTGGAGGAGGGCGCCTTCCTG